>DATBGP010000165.1:0-4360 GCA_036557925.1 Candidatus Limnocylindrales bacterium
GATCCGGTAGGCGAGCGCCAGGACGACCTGGGCCAGCCACTGCTGGTCCTGCCACGGCTGGCCGGCGGCCGTGAATGTCCACGTGTCGACGCTCGGGATCGCTCGGGTGTCGAGGATCTCGGCGCCTGCCCGGAGGTGATAGGCGAGGTCGACCGTCGGCAGCGGCGCGATCACGGCCGCGAGCACCGGCAGCGCGATCGCGAGGAACGCCCAGAGGCTCCGAAGGCTCACCGGCGGGATGCTAGCGGGCGGTGGTGCCCGACCGCACCGCGACGAAGGTCCTGCCCGCGGGTCGCCGGCGTCGCGCGACACGAAACGACCCCCGGCGGGAGGAACGCGCCGGGGGTCGCTGAGGAGGAGCCGGCCGCCGCGGTCGCGGGGCGCCGCGACGTGGCGACGGCCGGCCGTGGGCTATGGCAGGAAGTAGTTCGGGTTCGGCAGCTTGAACGTCCGGTCGGCGAAGCCGCCCTTCAGGTCGCTGAACTGGTCGCCGAAGTTCGCGACGATGTCGTAGCCGAGCGACTCGATGTGCTTCCGGGTCGCCGACTTGTAGTGGATCGTCGTGCAGGACGTGTTGTTCGCGATCTCGGCCGCGCAGGCCTTCTTCAGGTAGTCCGGGTAGTCGGCGATGGCCGGCTTCGTGAAGAGGCCGTCCTCGCCGTCCTTGAGCTTGGTCGGCTGCGGGAAGCCCGCGTCAACGCCGATGCCGTCGTGCGTGAGGTTGCCGAGGGTCGCCGCCTCCTGGGTGGCGGGCCGGCCGGTCAGGAAGATGATCGCGTAGCCCTGGCGGGCGGCGCGCGTCGCCATCGCGACCATCCCCGGCACGGCCGGGAACTTCTGGTCCGTCACGAACTGACCGTTCGTCGTGGGGTTGTACGCCCAGTTGCTGAAGATCTCGTAGTTCCACGTGGCCAGCGACGTGTCGTCGACGTCGAGGACGATCGCCTTCATCTTCGGCTTGGTCGTGTGGAACGTCCACGTGGCGTGCGAGCGAGCGTCGAGCCAGCGGGTACCCGCCCGGGCGACGCCCTTCGCCTCCTTCGCGTAGAAGCTGTCGGAGGCGAACGTCCCGGTGCCGAGCGGATCGCCGTAGTAGTTGCGGATCTGCTGGCGGAGGACGTCGATGTTCGTGATCTGCCGCTCGGACCGCGGGGTGAAGGTCTGGATCGCGGGTCCGGCGGCGGTCGCGACGACGGCTCCCAGCAGGAACGTCGACGCGAGCGCGGCGGCACCGAACGTGAGGCGCCGGGACGAGTGAAGGCGCGGGGCACGAGCCATGGGAACCTCCTCGTGGGTCTGGGGACCGGCAACACCTGCCAGGACCCATCCGTACCACTCCGGACGCCGCCGGGAATCAAGGTGGCGTTGCGAACCCGTGACAGGCCGCACGGGGCGGTGCCCGAAGGCAACGGCAGCCCCGGGCGGCGGGCCCGAGCAGCGGGGCCGCGTCGCGGTGTCGCGTCGCGGGCCGAGCAGCGGGGCCGCGTCGCGGGCCAAGTCGCGGGGTTGAGGAGCGGGCCGAGCAGCGGGGCCGCGTTGCGGGCCGAGCCGCGGGCCCGGCGGGTGGCTCGCGCGGGTCCCGGCCTTCGCCGATGCACCGGTGCATCGGATCGGGCGGTACTGAGCGCGGCAGGGACCCGATCTGGCCCGGATCGGCGTCCTGCCGTGCGGGCTGGCGCCAGATCTGATGCGTGGGCGAATGAGCGACAAGGGAATAAGCGATGAGGGCGGGGCCGAGCCGCGGGCCGAGCCGCGGGGCCGAGGAGCGGGGCCGAGTCCCGGGGCCGAGGAGCGGGGCCGGCGGGTGGCTCGCGCGGGTCCCGGCCTTCGCCGATGCACCGGTGCATCGGATCGGGCGGTACTGAGCGTGGCAGGGACCCGATCTGGCCCGGATCGGCGTCCTGCCGTGCGGGCTGGCGCCTGATCTGATGCGTGGGCGAATGAGCGACGAGGGAATAAGCGATGAGGGAATGAGCGCCGGGGGCGGAGGGCGGAGGAGTGAGCGCCGGGGCGGAGGAATGAGCGACGAGCGCGGAGCGCCGGGGAATGAGCGCCGGGGGCGGAGCGCGGCGCGGCCGGCGCGGCCCGCGCGGCCACCGCGTCGCGACCTTCAGCTGGCGGCGGTCTCCGCGAGGCGCACGGCCCGGGCGCCGGCGTCGTAGATCTCCTCGATGGCCTTGACCATCAGCTCGACGCAGAACCGCTCGTGGACCAGGTCGTGGCCGGCCTTCGCGATCTGCTCGGCAAGCGACGGATCCTGGAGCAGCCTCGTGATCGCAGTCGCGAGAGCCACCGGGTGGTCGTGCTCGACGAGAAGGCCCGTCACGCCGTCCTGGATCATCTCGGGGATCCCGCCGACGTCGGACGCGACGACCGGCCGGGACAGCGCCATCGCCTCGAGGATCGAGAGGCCCTGGGCTTCACGCCACGACGGCAGGACGGCGACGTCGAACGCGGCGGTGACGGCCGGCACGTCGTCCCGACGACCGGTGAAGACCACCCGGTGGGCGACCTTGTGGGCCGCCGCCCATTGCTCGAGGAAGTCCCGTCGCGAGCCCTCGCCGACGATCACGAGGTAGGCGTCCGGGCAGGTATGGAGGACATTGGGCCAGGCCTCGATCAGGGTCTGGTGGCCCTTCTCGGGCTCCAGCCGCGCCACGACCCCGACGATCTGCGAGCCGGGCTCCAGCCCGAATTCCTCGCGGAGGGTCGTCGGCTCCTGCCGATCGAACCGCTGGAGGTCGACGCCGTTGTAGATGAGCCTGACCGGCGCGCCGAGCCGCTCCTCCGCCGCGATCTTCTTCACGATCGACTGGCTGACCGCGATCAGCTGGTCCATGTGCGGGGTCAGCTGGCGCATCAGCTCGCGGTCCTCGGCGGACCGGACGCGCGAGGAGTGGACGGTCGAGACGACGTAGGGCCGGCGATGGCCGCTCGCTTCGAGGGCGAGGGCCGCCTTCGTCCCGATGACGTCGGCGCGGAACATGTGGGTGTGGATGACGTCCGGCCGGATCATCGCCAGGTGGGCGGTCAGGGCGCGGGTGGCGGCGGCGTCGTCCGGGTCGTCGATGACGGTGACCGGGAAGCCGTGGCGCTCGAGCTTGCGAACCGCGCTGCCACCCGAGAGGGCGACGACCGAGGCGTCGTAGTGGGTCGCGTCGAGTCTCGACATCAGGGAGAAGAGATGCTCCTGGGCGCCGCCGTTCGTCCCCGTCGCGAGGATCTCCACGACCCGCACGCGATCCGGGCCCGGCAGGTCCAGGTGCTCGATCGGGACGAGGCAGGGGTCCCAGCCCATCGGCGCTCCCATCAGGCCCGGACCCACGCCGCGTCCGCGCCCGTGGTCTCGTCGCGGCGGACGAGCAGCCGCTGGATCGGTTCGTCGACGGAGCCCCACTCGTACTTGTAGGACTCGTCGCCGCGGAGGAAGTCGAAGTGCTTCGCGCCGGCCTCCAGCGCCGCCCGGACGTAGCACGCGGCGAGGACGACGCCGGGCGAGAGCTCCTTGGCCTCGGGGTCGATGCCGGCGTTGTAGAACATCCAGCTGTCCGGCGTCTGGACATGGATCCCGGAGGCGATCCGGCGGTCGCCGACGGTGAGGAAGCTCAAGCGGATCGCCCCGTCCCGGCCGCTCTCCTCGAAGACCCGGCGGAGGAAGACGCGGGAGGCGTCGCCGCCGGGCGTCGGCGGGAAGAGGCCGTCTTCGCCCCAGCGGCGCTGATGCAGCTCGATGAAGTCCTCGAGGTCCTCGAGGGGGTTCGCCGATTCCGTGAGCCGGACCTCGCCTGCGGCTTCCGCGCGACGGAGCTTGCGGCGGATCTCGTGCCGGGCCTTCTTGTCGAGCGTGCCGAGGAAGTCCTCGAAGCTCGCGCCCTCCGGGAACGTCACGACCGGGCAGACGTCCTCGCGCTCCAGGTCGAGCGTCCAGCCCTGCTCGACCGCGCGGGCGCCGAAGGCCTCGGCGAGCGCATCGGCGGTGGGGTCGCCGCAGCGGAGCCGGCGGAGATCGACGACGTCCCAGGGCGTGGGATGCCCGGGATCGAGGACCGAGCCCTCGCTCGCCAGATGGTCGACGAGGGCCCGGGCGACCGCGGGGAGATGCTCCGGAGCGGCGAGGATCGTCGCGTAGTCGGCGTGGTAGGAGGCGCCGAAGAAGACCGCCTTCGCGGTCGCCGGGACGGGCGTCAGGTCGGCCTGGTCGCCGTGGCGGATCTTCGTTGCGCTGGCCGCGTCGGTCGGCTCGACCTCGTGGCGGTGCATGAGGGGGACGATCGCGATCGGGTCGTCCGTTGGGTGCGGATTGGCGTCGCTCAACGGCTCGCAGACGACGAGGGTCTGGTCGTGCGCGGTGCCGCCGTAC
>DATBGP010000166.1:0-1880 GCA_036557925.1 Candidatus Limnocylindrales bacterium
CGTCCACCGCCGTCGCCTGGTTCCGGCGGGACCTTCGCGTTCACGATCAGCCCGCTCTCCGCCACGCCTCGAGGCCTGCGACGCGGTCGTGCCGCTGTTCGTGGTGGATCCGGAGATCCTTGGCGGCGGCTGGCCGAGCCCCAACCGCTGGTGGTTCCTCGCGGGTGCGCTGCGCACGCTCCGGTCGGAGCTCGAGGAGCGCGGCGGGCGGCTCGTGATCGTCCGCGGGAACCCGGGAGAGATCCGTGCCGAGGATCGCGGCGGCGGCGGGCGCCACGGCCGTCGTCGCCAGCCGGGACTGCACGCTGTTCGGGCGACGCCGGGACGACGCCCTCGGTCCCCGTCGCGGCGGCGATGGACGGCGACGATGGACGGCGACGATGCCGACCCCGAGGCACTGCTCGCGTTCCCGCAGCCGACCGCCGACGTCGACCTGCTCCTCGAGCCGACCGAGGTGGCTGCCCGCGATCGACTCGCTCGCTGGTCGCGATCGGCGGCACTCGACGCGTATGACGCCAGACGGGATCGCCTGGACCTGGACGGACCCTCGCGATGCGACCGCGCGGCGGCGTGCGCTGGATGCGTTCGGGTGCCCGATCCGACTTCGGCGACGCCTGAGCCGACGGATCAGCCGGGACGTCCGCCTCGCTCCGGCGCCGGATCGGCCACGCCGGCCATGGCGACGACGCGATCCCACAGCTCGCGCCGCTCGGCGCGGGAGATCCGGGTCGCCCGCACCCGATCGAACGGACGGGCCCGGCGATCGAGCAGGAGTCGCCCGTTGACGCGCGTCCCGTTGGCCTCAGGGCTCGCCGCGAGCCAGATCGTCGTGTCGATGCCCTCGGATGGTGACCGGAGGAGTGGGCGCATCACCCGCCGGAACCCGGGCAGGGACGCCTCGAGGCCGGGCGTGTCCGCCCAGCCCGGATGCATCGCGCCGAACGACACGTCCCGGCCGACCCGCCGATTCCATTCCCGGACGAGGGCAACCTGCGCCCGCTTCGCGCGGGCATAGGCACGCGGTCCGGACCAGGGGACCCGCTCGAGCATCAGGTCGGCCAGATCCAGTCCCTGCGTGTACTGGCCGCCCGAGGTCACGGCGATCACCCGTCCGTGGGAGGCCCGCAGGCGACCGAGCAGGCCGGCGACGAGAGCGAACGGCGCGACGACCATGAGCTCGAACGTGGCCTCGATGCCGGCGTCATCGACCCGCCGCTCGGGGAAGATCGCGCCGGCGTTGTCGACGACGAGGTCGATCCGCGACTCGCCGGCCGCGATCTCGCGGGCCGCCGTGCGGACTGCCTCGAGATCACCGAGGTCGGCGACCACGACGCGATGCGGGTCCGTCCCCGGCTCGCCCGCCAGCTGGTGCGCCGTCGCCTCGAGCCGTTCGCGATCGCGCCCGACCAGGACGACGCGCGCGCCCAGGCGGGCCAGCGCGTCGGCGGTCGCCCGGCCCAGGCCGGACGTCGGGCCGGTGATCACGGCGGTGCGGCCCACGAGGGCGTCGGGAGCCGGGTCGCCCCAGCCCTCGAGCCGGCCGCGGACGACCGGCCCGATCCGGCTGAAGCTTCCGACGACCGTGAGCTCGAGCAGCGTGTCGATGGCCGTTGCGACGGCGCGTGGGGCGGGCATGGACGGACCGTATCAAAGGTCGCGTGATTAGACAAGCATTGGACAGATGGCTGAGCACGAGGTAGCATCGCGCTCCATACGATGTGAACAAAGGCGTGACAATGAGCGCGTCCGCCACAACGTTGAAACCCGGAGCGCACCGATGCCCGTCCTCCATGAACAGGTCGCGACCCGTCTGCCGATCGAGCCTGCATTCGCCTTCCTCGCGGACTTCGCCAACGCCGCGGTCTGGGATCCGGGAACCG
>DATBGP010000167.1:0-8312 GCA_036557925.1 Candidatus Limnocylindrales bacterium
TCTCGCGCTCGAGGCGCCGGCGCAGGGCCGCGACGTCGTCGCGCAGCCCCTCGACCAGTCGCTCTGCCTCCTCGCGCGCCGCGCGCACGGCCTCGTCGCGCTCCCGGCGGGCCCTGCGCCGCTCCTCGTCGGCGGTCCGGAGCGCGTCGGTCGCGCGGGCCTCGGCCAGCCTGGCTCGTTCGAGCGCCTCGCTCGTCTCGCCCTCCGTCTCCCGGATCCGGGCGAGCGTCTCCTCGAACGCGCGCTGGTTCTCCGAGAGCCGCGAGCGCGCGTCGGCGACGATCGCCGGGTCCAGCCCGAGCCGTTCGGCGATCGCGAACGCCTGGCTGCCGCCGGGCAGCCCGATCGTCAACCGGTAGGTCGGCGAGAGCGTCTCGAGGTCGAACTCGACGGAGGCATTGCGGGCACCTTCGGTCGTGTGGGCGTACGCCTTGAGCTCGGCGTAGTGGGTCGTGGCCGCGACGAGGGCACCGGCGCGGATGAAGTGATCGAGCAGTGCCTGGGCAAGCGCCGAGCCCTCGGTCGGGTCGGTGCCCGCGCCGAGCTCGTCGAGGAGGACGAGGGTCCCGGGCCCGGCGGCCCCGACGATCCGCGTGATCGAGCGAAGATGCCCGGAGAACGTCGACAGGCTCTGCGCGATCGACTGCTCGTCGCCGATGTCGGCGAAGACGTCGCGGAAGACGGGAAGCCGCGACCCGGCCTCCGCGGGGACGTGCAGTCCGGCCTGGTGCATGAGCGCGAGGAGCCCGAGCGTGCGGAGCGTCACCGTCTTCCCGCCGGTGTTCGGGCCGGTGACGACGAGCGCGGTGTAGCCGTCGCCGAGCCGGACGTCGATCGGGATCACGCGACCGGTGAGGCCCGGATGGCGAGCGCTCAGGAGGACCACCTCCGGCCGATCGGCGGTCTCCGCCCGGGTCGCGTCGAGATCCGCCGCCAGGTCGGCCTTCGCGGCCCAGAAGTCGAACCGGGCGAGCGCGGAGAGGCTCTCCCGGAGCGCCGCGGCGTTCGCCGCGACCAGGGCCGACAGCTCGTCGAGGATCCGCTCGACCTCCTCCTGCTCGGCGACCTGCGCCTCCCGCCAGGCGTTGCCGAGCTCCACCGCGATCAGCGGCTCGACGAACAGGGTCGAGCCACTGCCAGAGGTGTCGTGGACGATGCCCTTGACCCGGGATCGGGCCTCGGCCTTCACCGGCACGACGTAGCGGCCGTTCCGGAGCGTCACGATCGGGTCCTGGAGCGCGCCGCCGAGCTCCGAGCCCACGAGGGCGTCGAGGCGGCGCCGCAGCCGGTCGTACGCGACGCGAACGGCCGCGCGCAGCCCGCCGAGCCGCGGCGAGGCCGTGTCGAGCAGCTCGCCGGCGGGATCGAAGCTGCGGGCCAGGGTCGAGCGGATCGCGGGCAGCGGGTGGAGCTCGCGGGCCAGGGCATGGAGGAGCGGCCTGCGATCGTCGGCGAGGGACGTCTGGAGGCGGGCCGTCGCGTCGAGCGTGTCGGCGATCTCCAGGAACTGCTGCGCGTCGAGGCGGCCGCCGCGGGCCGCCCGCTCGATCGCCGGGCCGATGTCGCGCGACGCGCCGACTCCGATGCCGGGGCGCTCGGACAGGAGCGCCCGGACCTGGTCGGTCTCGTCGAGACCGCGGGCGACGAGGACGGGGTCGCTCTCGGGGACGAGCGTCTCGGCGAGCCGCCGCGACGGCGGGAACGACGTCTTCTCGGCCAGCCGGTCGCGGACGAGCGGGAACTCCAGCAGGGCGATCGACCGGGCGTCCATCGTCAGCCGGCGTGGGGGCGAACGGGCCGGCGCGCCGGGGCCCACGGCAGCGGCCGCGAGACCGATGGATTCCCGGCGATCGACAGGCGCCACGGCCGGCTCGCCCAGGGCTCGCCCGCGTAGGCGATCCCGACGCGCTCGGTCGCCACGACGTCGAGGGCGGGCTCGTCGTCCGGCCGCGGCTCGAGGTGGACGGCGGCATGCCGGTCCAGGAGGTCCGCGCCCGTCAGGCCGCGATCGATGCCGAAGATCGCGCAGACGAGGCCCGGTCCCGAGCCGAGGCGCGCGTCGGACGGTCCGGCCTTCGTGACGATCGGCGCGGCGACCCGGCGCCGCTCGCCGGCTCGACGGTCCCGGCTCTCGCGCATCAGGTCCAGCCCCTCGAGCGGCTCGACCGCCCGGACGAGGAGCGCCGCGGGCGTCCCGACGGGCTCGGTGACGATGTTCAGGCAGTCGTGCATGCCGTAGACAAGGTACACGTAGGCCGTGCCCGGAGGCCCGTACATGACGGCGTTCCGGGCGGTCCGGCCGAACCGGGCATGGGAGGCCCGGTCGTCCTCGCCGATGTAGGCCTCGACCTCGACGATCCGGCCCAAACGCAGACCGGTCCGGTCGTGTCGGACGAGGCGCGCGCCGAGCAGGCCACGACCCGCATCCAGCGTGGGTCCCGCGAGCAGGTCGCGGAGATCACCCGTCATCGGCCGTTCCCCCGGAGGACGCGAGCGCCGCGCCGCGTCCGGCCGACGATCAGGCGGAGATGTAGAACGCCTTGAGGTCGGCGGGGATGAAGAGCCCGAACACCTGGAAGAAGCCCGGGATGATCTTCGTCCGGAAGAGCTCGGCCGTGATCGAGGTGTTCATCTCGTCGAAGAGCGAGCGCAGGAAGCCGAGCTCGCCGTCGGTCTTCGGGATCGTCGGGATCCGGAAGAACGAATCGAGGATCACGATCACGCAGCCGACCAGCAGGAGCGCCTGGACGATGCCGAGCAGACCGCCCGTGACCTCGTCGATCACCGGCGCCTTCTGGAACAGCTCCTGCTTGTGGTAGAAGCCCTGGATCACGATCGTGAACGCGATCGATGCGGCCACGAAGACGATTCCGAAGCCGAGCATGACCGCGTACTCGTCGGGGAACTGGTTCCAGTTGTTCGCCAGGAACACGCCGAACGAGTCGCGCAGGTTCGCGGCGAGAAGGAACGAGAAGAGGATCGAGGCGAGGCCGAGGATTCGCCGGATCGTGCCCTGGATGTAGCCGAGCACGAACATGCCGAAGCAGAACAGGACGACGATCAGGTCGAACTTGTTGATCGAGCTCAGGATGCCGCCGATGTCCACGAACGCTCCTCAGACGTGACCAACCGACCCACCCAAGCGGTCGAGAGGCCGGCACAGGGTAGCAGCGCCGATTCGGCGCCATCTACAGGACTCAGGTCCTGATCCGGCCACGGACCTCGGCGAGGGCGGCCGTGATCGCGGCGATCGTGGAATCGACCTCCCCGTCCGTCAGCGTGCGGTCCGGGGCCTGGAAGACGAGGCGCCAGGCAAGGCTCTTCTCGTCGCTCCCGAGGGGGGCGCCGCGGTAGACGTCGAACAGCCCCGGATCGAGGAGCTCGGGCCCGCCGGCCGATCGGATGGCCTGTTCGACCGTCGCTGCCGGCGTCGCCTCCGGGACGACGACCGCGAGATCGCGCTCCACGGCGGGATGGCGGGACGGTGCCGCCACCGCCCGATCGCGCAGTTCGCCCGCAGCGAGCCCGGCGGCGTCCAGCTCGGCGACGACCAGGCGGGCGCCGCGGAGGTCGATCTCCTCGGCGACCAGCGGATGGAGCTCGCCGACGACCCCGGACAGGCCGACGCCGCCGCCATCCGCGGCGGAGCGATCGGCCGTGACCGTCGCGGAGCGGCCCGGATGGAGAAGCGGTTCGGTCGTCAGCGGGGCGTACGTCGGCGTCGAGAGGCCGAGCCGCCGGCAGAGCAGCTCGATCGCGCCCTTCGCGTCGTCCAGGTCGACCGCCCGGGCGGGTCGGTTCCAGGACGCCTCGTCGGCCGCCCCGGTGAGCGCGATCGCGAGGCGCCACCACTCGCGGATGATGCCGGCGTCGTCGCCATAGCCCTTGCCGATCTCGAAGATCGCCACGTCCGCGCGGCCGCGGCGGATGTTCATCGAGGCGACCTGGAGGACGCTGCCGGCCACCGATCGGCGCAGGACGGAGTGGTCCGCCGAGAGCGGGTTCGTCACGTGGATCGGGCGGCCGCCGGCCGGCGTCCCCCCCGCCACCGGCGCCGTCTCGGCCGTCCAGGCGAAGCGCTCCGCCTCGGCCGGCGCGACGAGGGCGTGGGTGACGACCTCCGTGATCCCGGCGCCGGCGAGCGTCTCCCGGATCCGGTCGCGGATCCCGAGCGGCGAGTGGCGATAGGCCGGCATCGGCGTGTCCGGCAGGATCGACGGCACCGTCTCGTAGCCGCGGACCCGGGCGATCTCCTCGGTGACGTCGGCCTCGATCGCGATGTCGCGGCGCCACGTCGGCACGACCGCGACCAGGAGCTCGCCGGGCCCGGCATCGGTCGCCGGGACCGCAAACGGACGCGGCCCGGCGGCCACGGGAACGACCTGGTCGTCGGCGCCGGACGGCGGCTCCGTCTCGACGCCCACCCGCGCCAGGAGCGCCCGCTGCTCCTCGACGACGAGCGCGGTGCCCAGCAGGCGGTTCACCCGGGACGGGCGGAACGGCACCCGCGACGGACCGGGCTCGGCCGGGGCGCTGTCGACGCGACCGCGGGCGACCGATCCGCCGGCCCAGTCCGCGACGAGTCGTGCGGCGCGATCCGCACCGATCCGCGCGAGCCGCGTCTCCTGGCCCTTCTCGAACCGGAGGCTCGCCTCCGAGCGAAGGGCGTAGCGCTGGCCGGTCTGGCGGATGACGACGGGATCGAAGATCGCCGACTCGACGATCACCCGAGTCGTCGCGTCCGACACCTCGGAGCCCGCGCCGCCCATGATCCCGGCGATCCCGAGCGGTCCCCGCTCGTCGGCGATGAGCAGCGTGTCCGGATCGAGGGTTCGGGTGACGTGGTCGATCGTCTCGAGCGTCTCACCCGCGGCCGCCCGCCGCACGAGGAGCTCGTGGCGCCCGTCGGCGTCCGTCGCGACCCCGTCGGCGTCGTACGTGTGGATCGGCTTGCCGAGCTCGAGCATCACGTAGTTGCTCACGTCGACGACGTTGCTGATCGGCCGCTGGCCGGCCGCCCGCAGGCGCATCTGCACGCGATCCGGCGACGGCCCCACCCCGACCCCGTCGACCCAGCGGCCGACGAACCGGCTGCACCACGCGTCGCGCACGTCCACCCGCAGGAACGAGGCCACGTCGCGGTCGTCCTCGACCGGGTCCGTCTCGGGCCAGCGGAGCGGCGACCCGGTGATCGCGCCCACCTCGCGGGCCAGGCCCATGAGCGAGAGTGCATCGCCGCGGTTCGGCTTCACGTCCACGTCCAGGACGACGTCGCCATACAGGTCCTGCATCGGCGCCCCGATCGGCGCGTCGGGCGGCAGGATCAGGATCCCGTCCGCGTCGCCGGTGAGGTTCAGCTCGTCGCCGGAGCAGAGCATCCCGTTCGAGACGACGCCCATCTTCTCGGTGCGCTCGATCCGGCGATCGCCCGGCAGGACGGCGCCAGGCAGCGCCACCGGCACCCGCTGGCCGGCGGCGATGTTCGTCGCTCCGCAGACGATCGCGAGCGGCTCGCCGCCGTCGGCCGACACGCGGACGCTCGTCAGCGACAGGCGATCGGCTCGCGGGTGCTTCTCGACGCTCAGAAGCTCTCCGACGACGACGTTTCGCCACTCGGCGCCCCAGCGCTCGATCCCCTTGACCTCCATCCCGAGCAGCGTCAGCCGCTCGGCAAGCGCCTCGGGCTCGAGGTCGAACTCGACGTAGTCACGCAGCCATGAGAGCGGGACACGCATCTTCCCTACCCCGCCCGGACGAACTGGTCGAGGAAGCGGAGATCGTTCTCCATGTACAGCCGCAGATCGCCGACGGAATGCCGCAGGTTCGCGATCCGCTCGACGCCCATCCCGAACGCGAAGCCCTGGTAGCGCTCCGGATCCAGCCCGCCGAACTGGAGCACGACGGGGTGGACCATCCCGGCGCCGAGGATCGTCATCCAGCCGGTCCGCGAGCAGGCCGGACAGCCCGAGCCGCCGCACACGAGGCATTCGACGTCGAAGGCGACCGACGGCTCGGTGAACGGGTAGTAGCCGGGCCGGAAGCGCGTCCGCTTGTCGGCGCCGTACATGGCCTTTGCGAACTGGTCGAGGAGGCCCTTGAGGTCGCCCATCGTCGTCCCCTCGTCGACCATCAGCCCCTCCACCTGGAAGAACTCCGAGGCGTGGCTCGCGTCGATCGCCTCGTAGCGATAGCAGCGGCCGGGCAGCAGGGCGCGGATCGGCGGCGGGGTCGTCGTCATCACCCGGATCTGGCCGGGCGAGGTGTGGGTCCGGAGGAGATGCCCCTCGATGTCGACGTAGAGCGTGTCCCAGAGGTCCCGGGCGGGATGATCGGGCGGGATGTTCAGCATCTGGAAGTTCGTCACGTCGTCCTCGACCTCGGGCCCCTCGTAGGTCACGAAGCCGAATTGGCCGAAGATGTCGGCGATCTCGCCGATCGTCTCGTGGATGGGATGGAGCGCGCCGCGACGGATCGGCCGGCCCGGCGTCGTGACGTCGACGGCCTCCGCGCGGAGGCGGGTCTCGAGCGCAGCGCCCCGGAGGTCCTGACCGCGCTCCGCAAGGGCGGCATCGATCGCGCCGCGAACGTCGTTCGCGATCGCTCCGACGCGCGGCCGGTCCTCGGCCGGCAACGCGCCGATGCCGCGGAGGACGGCGGTCAGGCGACCCTTCTTGCCGAGGACGTCGAGCTCGATCGCCTCGAGCCCGGCGACGTCGGCGGCGGCCGCGATCGACGCGAGCGCCTCGTCGCGCAACGTCTCGAGATCGCGGGTGAGCTCGGTCAGCTCCATTGGCTCCTCGTCCGGAGAATCAAGAACCCTCGACCATTGTCACTGGCCGAGGGTTCCGTTGGTTGCCTGGTTCAGGCGCCCTTCACGGCCTCGACGATCTTCGTAAAGGTCCCGGCGTCGCGCACGGCGACGTCGGCGAGCGTCTTGCGATCCAGGGCGATCTCGGCCTTCTTCAGGCCGGCCACGAACGCCCCGTACGTCATCCCGTTCTGGCGCGCCGCCGCGTTGATCCGGACGATCCACAGCTCGCGCATCTGGCGCTTCCGCTGCTTCCGGTCGCGGGTCGCATAGGCCATCGCGTGGAGGTTCGCCTCGCGAGCGACCTTCACGAGGCGCGACTTGGCGCCCTTCCGGCCCTCGGCCGCGTTGAGCAGGCGCTTGTGCCGCTTGTGCGCGGTGACGCCGCGCTTGACTCGTGCCATCGATCAGGCTCCTACAGGTACGGCAGCAGGCGCCGGACCTGCTTCGCGTGGACGTCCGTCATCAGCGCCTTGCCCGCGTAGCGGCGGGTGCGCCGGGACGACTTGATCTCGAGATGGTGGCCGCGCCATGCCTTGACGCGGATGACCTTCCCGCTGCCCGTCGCACCGATGCGCTTCTGGGCCGCCTTGTGGCTCTTGATCTTCGGCACGTGGTCCTACTCTCCTGTGGCTGCCGGCGCCGCCGGCTCGGTCGTTTCGGTTGTTCTGGCCGCCGCGGGGGCGGGCGATCCGGCGCCCTGGCCGGTTCCGTTCGTCTTCGACGCCGATGTCGCGACGGGGGCTGCGGCCGAAGCCTTCGCCGTCGCGGGCGAGACCGAAGCCTTGGCCGTCGCGGGCGAGACTGGAGCCGCTTCGGCGGGAGCCGGTTCGGCGGGAGCCGGTTCGGCGGGAGCCGCCGCTGACGTGGCCGTTTCCGCCGGTGCCGCCGCTGCCGGCGTCTCTGCGGTCGCAGCCTGATCCGGCTCGGCCGCGGCCCCGGCGGGCTGCGGGGCCTCGCCATCGGCCGGTCGCGGTCGCTGGGCCGGTTCGTGCTCCTTCGGCTTGTGGAGCGATGCGACCGTGAGGTGCATCGACTTCCCCTCCAGGAGCGGGGCCCGTTCGGCGACGCCGTGTTCCTTGATTCGATCCGTGAACCTCGTGAGCATGTTCCGCCCGAGCTCCGGATGGGTCAGCTCACGACCCCGGAACCGGACGGTGACCTTGATGCGATCGCCGTCCTCGAGGAACTCGATCGCCCGATGGACCTTCGTCTCGAAGTCGCCCGTGCCGATCTTCGGCGAGAGGCGGACCTCCTTGAACGTCACCGAGCGCTGCCGCCGCTTGTTCTCCTTCTCGCGCTTGGTCAGCTCGTACTTGTACTGACCGAAGTCGAGGAACTTCACGACCGGCGGTGAGGCCAGCGGGGCAACCTCGACGAGGTCGAGCCCCCGCTCCTGCGCCATGGCGAGGGCCTGGGGCGTGGGCATCACACCCAGCTGGGCTCCCTCTTCATCGACGACTCGGACCTGAGGGATCCGGATCATCTGGTTGACGCGCAGGTC
>DATBGP010000168.1:0-10524 GCA_036557925.1 Candidatus Limnocylindrales bacterium
GACGGAGAGTCCTGCCCGTCCGGACGGAGATTCCTGCCCGTCCAGGGGGGCTGAACGCCCGCCGCGCCGACCGTTGCCCGCTCAGCGGGCATTGCGTCGAAGAGGGGCCTGGAATTGGCCGTCTCTCCGACGAACGGCTCCGTGAGCGAGCAGAACGGCGTCGAACGGGCCGATTTCCGCGGTCTGGTCACGGGCCGCGTCGACGAAACGCCCGGTGAGCGGGCAGCAGGCGTCTGACGTCGGCTCGCGGGGTCGATTGGGCAGGCGATGCCGGTGCGGTGCGGCCGGCGAACGCCGAAGGTCAGCCTTGCTGTCGAACCAGCGGTTCCTGCTCCATGAGCTCCTCCCACCCGTCTCGCGACAGCCGGTACAGGACGTGCGGGCGCAGCGGGTGCCCATCCGGCAGGTTCGGGTGGAGGAAGTCGTCGGCCGGGTCGCGCGTCATCCCGAGCCGCCGCATCACCGCCTGCGACCGCTCGTTCGCGATCGTCGTGACGGACACGATCTCGGCGAAGTCGCCCTCCTCGAAGCCCCAGCGCAGCGCCTCCCGGGCCGCCTCGGTCGCGTAGCCGTGGCCCCAGGCGAATCGGGCGAACCGCCAGCCGACCTCCGGCAGCGGCAGCCAGGCCAGTCGCGCGATCCCGGTGAACCCGAGGAAGGCGCCGTCCGCCAGCCGCTCGACCGCCCACAGCCCGTGACCGTCCTCGGTCCAGCGGCGGGCGATCCGGCCGGCGAAGGCGTCGCTCTCCTGCCGCGTGAGCCGGGCCGGGAAATGCTCCATGACCTCCGGGTCGGCGTTGAGCTCCGCGAACGGCTCGAGATCCGCGCCGGCGAACGCACGGAGGCGGAGGCGATCGGTCTCGAGCTCGGGGATCACGACGCGGCGGGCTGATCGGACATCGGGAGGCCTCCGTGGCGGTCAGCGGCAGCGTAGCGAGGACGGACGGGCTGCAACGAATCCATCGTCCGCCGGGTTAGGGTCTATCGATGATCTCCACCGCGCCGCCGGCGCTGGACCAGGTCGTGCTCGTCGCCGCAGCGGCCGAGCTCGCCGGACGTGATGCGGACCTCGCCGGAATCCTCGCCCGTCACGGGCCTCCGCCGCTCTGGCATCGCCGGCCCGGCTTCGAGACCCTGGTCGCGATCGTCCTCGAGCAGCAGGTCTCGCTCGCGTCGGGGGCGGCGGCGCTCGGACGCCTCCGGGCCGCTGCCGGCGCCGTGGAGCCCGCAGCCGTCGCGCGCCTCGGCGAGGTCGGTGCCCGGGCGGCCGGCCTGACTCGCCAGAAGGCGCGCTACGTGGTCGGCCTGGCCGAGGCGGCCCTCGACGGGCGGTTCGATCCCGGTGCCCTCGAGCGTGTGGACGACGACGCGGCGCGGGCGGCGCTCGTCGCCCTGCACGGCGTGGGTCGCTGGACCGCGGACATCTACCTCGTGATGGCGCTCCTTCGGCCGGACGTCTGGCCCGATGGAGATCTGGCGCTGGCCGGGGCGATGCGCCGCGCGAAGGCATTGCCCGCCCTGCCGACGGCCACGGAGCAGCAACGGATCGCCGAGCCCTGGCGACCGTGGCGGGCGGTCGGGGCGCGGCTCCTCTGGCACGCGTATCTCGCCGGCGAACGCTGACCCTGATCGGGGGACGAGCCTCGGGACTCGTCGTGAGTGGCCAAGCCGGGGGACCCGGGGTATCCTCCCGGTCCCGGCCGGGGGAACACGGGAATGGGGAGGAGCCTTGGAGACCAGCAACGCGCTCCGCGAGACCTCCGATGCCTTGCTGCGCGACCTCGACGTGCTCGCAGCGCTCGAAGAGGAGAAGCGCGAGATCGAGCCGGGCGACCCCCGGCTCGTGGAGCTCGCCGGACGGATCGAGGAGATCGCCAAGCGGATCCTCACCGGCAGCGTGCGCGAACACCAGCTGACCCAGGTCGCCAATGCCCAGGTCGAGACGGGGGCGGACCACGCGCCCACGACCACCATCGAGGACACGCGGCGGTCGGTGTCCGCGATCCTCGCGGAGTGGCGGGAAGCCGAGCGGCGGCTCATCGCGGCCGAGCCGGGTTCCGCCGAGGCGGCCGAGGCCAGCGCCCTCGTGGAGCAGCTCCGGATCGAGTACGCCCGCGCCTACGAGACGGCCCGTCGCGCGCGCTGACGCCGCGTCGATCTCCGTCCGTGTGAGCCTGACCTCGATCGCCACCGGAAGGTCCGGTTCTCAGGTGCCTCTCACCTGACGAGGCGATTCTCCGGCCATTGCGCAGCCCCATTCGCGCGCCCGGAGGAATCGGCCGGTCATGAAGCTGAAGTTGCTGGCGATCGTCGCCCTGCTCGTCATCGGCGGAGCGGCTCTCCTGGTCGCCGTCGGAGGGTTCCCGCGCGGCGCGGCCGCGGCGGTCACCTATCTCACGTCGACCGCGACCGTCACCGACGTCTCCAACGACGTCGCCTCGACCGGCTCGATCGCCGCCGCGACCAGCTGGAGTCTCGCGTTCGGCAGCGCGCCGACGACCGGCGACGCGTCGAGCTCCGACTCGAGCTCGTCCAACGCCAGCAACGGCAGCTCGAGCGGGACCTGGACCGTCTCCAAGGTCGACGTGAAGGTCGGCGACACGGTCAAGGCGAAGCAGGTCCTCGCCACGGGCACGAACGCCACCCTCAGCGCCGACATCACCTCCGCGAAGAACACGGTCACCAGCTCCGGCCTCCAGCTGATCATGGCCCGCGACTCGTACGACAGCGCGGTCGACGCGGACGATACGGACCAGATCCGGCAGGCGCGGATCCAGCTCCTCAACGCCCAGAACGCCTACGACCAGGCGAAGGCGAGCCTCAAGGACCTCCAGGACACCGCCGCCCATGCCTCCCTCGTCGCGCCGGCGGCCGGGATCGTGACCGCGGTGAACGTCACGGCCGGTGCCGATGCCCCGTCGGGGGCCGCGATCACGGTTGACTCCACCAGCTACCAGGTCACGGCGGACGTCGTCGAGAGCGACATCTCGGCGATCCAGCTCGGCCAGTCGGCGACGGTCTCCGTCTCGTCGATCGGGGCGGACCTCGACGGCAAGGTCGCCGCGATCGCGCCGACCGCGGCGTCGTCGAGCTCCTCCAGCTCGGTCGTCTCGTTCGCCGTGACGATCGACGTCACCTCGCCGCCCGCGACCCTGAAGTCGGGGATGAGCGCCGACATCACGATCACGACCGCGTCGGCCTCGAACGTCCTCGCGGTCCCGGCCGCGGCGATCCGCGGCTCGAACGGCAACTACTCGGTCCTGGTCCTCCAGGACGGCCAGCCCGTCTCCACCCCGGTCCAGGTGGGCCTGATGACAAGCTCGCTCGTCGAGGTCAAGTCCGGCCTGAACGAGGGTGACGTCGTCGTCACCGGCACGAGCAGCCAGCAGCGGTCCTCGGGCACCGTCACCAACGGCTTCGTCGTCCCGGGCGGGGGCGGCGGCCGGACCGAGATCCGCGGCGGCAACGGCGGTGGCTGAACCTCCGACCGTCCCGGGCCAGCCGATGCTCGCCACGGCCCAGCCCATCGTCGCGCTCGACCGGGTCAGCCGGACCTACGCGATGGACGGGATCCGCGTGGACGCCCTCCGCGACGTCTCGCTGACGGTGATGCCGGGCGAGTTCCTCGCGATCGTCGGGCCGTCGGGCTCCGGCAAGAGCACGATGATGAACATCGTCGGCTGCCTCGATCGGCCGACGGCCGGCGTCTACAGCCTGGCGGGGACGCCGGTCGCCGATCTCTCGGACGACGCCCTCGCCGGGCTTCGCAGCCGGACGATCGGCTTCATCTTCCAGTCCTACAACCTGCTGCCGCGGACGTCCGCGCTCGACAACGTCGCCACGCCGCTGCTGTACCAGGGCGTCGGCCGCAGGGAGCGCGTTGCCCGGGCGACGGCCGCCCTGGAGCGGCTCGGGCTCGGCGACCGGCTCCACCACGAGCCGAGCCAGCTCTCCGGCGGCCAGCAGCAGCGAGTGGCGGTGGCCCGGGCGATCGTCACCGATCCCGCCCTCATCCTCGCCGACGAGCCGACCGGCAATCTCGACAGCACGTCGGGGGCGGACGTCCTCGCGGTCCTGCGCGAGCTCCACGCGGCGGGCCGGACGATCGTGATGATCACCCACGACGCGGAGGTCGCGGCCTCGGCCGGACGCCAGGTCCACATCCGGGACGGGCAGCTCAGCGATGCGTGGCTGGCGGCATGAACCTCCTCGAGCTGCTTCGACTCGCCTTCTCCCGCCTCCGGACGAGCCGCCTCCGGGCCGCCCTGACGATGCTCGGTGTCGTCATCGGTGTCGCCTCGGTGGTCGCTCTCGTCGGCGTCGGCCAGGGGACCACGTCGAACATCACGTCCCGACTCGCGAGCCTGGGGACGAACCTCCTGACGATCAGCCCGACGGGCAACAGCGCCAACCCGCTGACACTCGACGACGCCGACGCGATCTCGAAGCTCGACGGCGTTGCCGCCGTGGCCCCGGAGCTCCAGACGTCGGCGGACGTCACGGTCGGCACCCAGAGCACGACGACCTCGATCGTCGGCACGAGCGCCGACTACGCCCGGGTCCGGGCCTACGACGTCTGGCAGGGCACGTTCCTCACGCCGGCCGCCGTGGAGAGCGGCCTGCGCGTCGCCGTCCTCGGCGCGACCACGGCGACCGACTTGAACCTCGACGCCTCCTCCGTCGGGTCGACCGTCTCGATCAGCGGCCTGCCCTTCGAGGTGATCGGGATCCTCCAGCCGAAAGGCGGCTCGGGGTTCAACAACCCGGACGACGAGGTCCTCGTCCCGATCGCGGCCGTGCACAAGTACTTCATCGGCGGCAACGACGTCCGGACGATCGGCGTGAGCGTGACCTCGGACGATCAGATGACGAACGTCACCAACGAGATCACCGCGCTGCTGCGCGACCGCCACGAGCTGTCGGCCACCGACACCGCCGACTTCCAGGTCTTCAACCAGACCCAGCTGCTCGACGCCGCGTCGTCGATCAGCGCGACCCTGACGCTGCTGCTCGGCGGGATCGCCTCGATCTCGCTGATCGTCGGCGGCATCGGAATCATGAACATCATGCTGGTCTCGGTCCGGGAGCGGACGCGGGAGATCGGCATCCGGAAGGCGGTCGGCGCGCGCGGCCGCGACATCCTCGCCCAGTTCCTGATCGAGGCCCTGACGCTCTCGCTGCTCGGCGGCCTCATCGGGATCGTCCTGGGCCTCGGCGTCTCCGCCCTGATCGGGCAGCTCGCCGGCTGGGGGTTCCAGTTCAGTCCGTCGACGGTCGCCGCGGCCGTCCTGTTCAGCCTCGCGGTCGGGGTCGTGTTCGGCGTGTGGCCGGCACGACAGGCCGCCCGCCTCGATCCGATCAACGCCCTTCGCTACGAGTGAGGTGACTTCATGACCGACGACACCCGTCCCACCGATCCATTCCGGCCGGCGCCGCCCGCGGCTCCGGGCACCACCCCGCCGCCGGTCTCGAGCCCGTTCGGCCCGCCCCCGGCCTCCGCCGGCTCGGGGGTCACGCCCGGCGCCGCCTTCGCCCCTGGGCCGGTCCAGCCCGCGGCTCCGGTCGCGGTCCCGGCGCAGAAGAAGCGCTCCGGCGCGTCCCTGTTCGTGAACGTGCTCCTGGGCGTCGCCCTGGTGGTCGCCGTGGGCGGCGTCGCGTTCGCGGCCGGCCGGGCGACGGCCCCGCAGACCGCCAACGCCGGCACTGGCCGGTTCGGCACGGGCAACGGCGGCAACTTCGCCTTCGGCCCGGGCGCCAGCGGCGCGCCCGACCGCCAGCTCGGCGGCGGGTTCGGCGGCGCCGGTGGCGGCATCACGATCGAGGGCACGGTCACGGCGGTCGCGGCCGACTCGATCACCCTCCAGTTGACCTCGGGCCAGACGATCACGATCCCGACGACGAGCTCGACGACGTACGCGACGTCCACTGCGGCGAGCGCGTCGGACGTGACGAGCGGGGCGACCGTCAAGGTCGAGCTGAGCGGTGGCGGGTTCGTCCGGAACGGCAACGGCGGCAACGGCAACGGCAACGGCGGCAACGGCAACCCCGGCGCCAGCGGCGCCCCGACCCGTGGCCTCGGCTCCGCCAGCAGCATCACCGTGGTGCCGGCCGGCGGCTGATCGGCGGCCGAACCGGCGGCGCCGCGCGACCGGCGCAGCCTGCGAACGTGAGCCGCCCGCTCGGGCGGCTCACGCGTGTTCAGGGCTCGGGTCGGGCGGGCTGGCCGGCGCCGCCAGGGGTCGTCGGCAATCGCCGCGCGTTCGCGGCCCGTCGTGGGATCAGGACCGCCGCGGTGACGCCGCCGAGCACCGCCGCCAGCGCCCCGACGACGACGGCCACCTCGATCGAGGCGGTCGAGACGAGCGCGCCCGCCAGGGCCGTCCCGATGGGGTAGCCGAGGAAGTTGAAGCCCATGGACACCGCGAAGGCCCGGCCCAGCCATTCCGGGTCGGTCCGGCGCTGGCGGATCGTGAACAGGCCGATGTCCATCGGGCCGTTCAGGATGCCGTTGATCGCCAGGGCGCCGGCCACGAGCGCAACGCCGGCGAGCATCGTCGCCGCGTCGGCGCCGGCGAGGAGCAACAGGTCCGCCGCGGCGATCCCGCCCATCGGCACCACGAGCAGGTCCCACTCCCGTCCCCGCGAGTCGACGCGACCGGCGATCAGCGCGGCGATCATCCCGGCGATCCCCTGCCCCGCGAACACCAGGCCGACCGTCACCTCCGGCGCGCCCAGCCGCTGGAGCAGGATGAGCGGCACGACGATCGTCACCATCCCGCCCGACACGTTGAGCAGCGAGATCGAGACCCCGAGCCCGCGCAGCGTCGGGTTCCGCACCGTGTACTTCAGGCCGTCCCAGGCGTCCTGGAAGAGGTTCCCCGTCGACGACGCGCTCGTGTCCGGATCCGGTGCTCCGATCATCGCGATCGTCGCCGCCCCGAACACGAACCCGATGAGGATCAGCGTCGTCGCGCCGCCGACGACGGTGACCAGTGCCGCCGCGAGCGGCGGCCCGATGATCGTCGCGACCAGGTAGCCGTTCGAATCGATGGCGTTCACGCGCTCCCAGAGCCGCTCCGGGACGAGCAGCGGGAACAGGCTCCGGAGCCCGGTCGCCGAGAGGATCGAGGTCAGCGAGCTGACGACGGTGATCAGCAGCAGGACCGGAACCGGCAGCGCATCGGCCAGGGCGAGCACGCCGATCAGGACCAGCGAGCCGAGCGCGATCGCGTAGTCGAGCATCACGAGGCGCGTCCGGCCCTGCCGGTCGAGCAGCGCGCCGGCGACCGGCGCGATCAGGAGCCCGGGCAGGATGCTCGCGGCCGTCACGATGCCGGTCAGCGCCGGCGACTGGTATTCGGCGAGCGTGAACAGGACGAGCGCGACGCCGACCATCGCCTGGGCCGTGCGGGCCAGCATCATCGAGACGAGGATCCGGGTCAGGCCGGGAACCCGGAGCAGGGCGCGATAGGACCGTTCGGTCCGCGGGCTCGATGTCGCGATCGGGGCCGGGCTCGTTGTCACCGACCGATGCTACCGACCGGAGCCGGGAGACGCCGGTGACGGCCCCGGGGCGACCCGGGGACGGACGGAAGGCTCTGCCGGGCCGGGCCGGCTATTGCACCGTGAACTCGCCCTGGGCGATCGTCTCCCCGGCGTACGTGACCGTGATCCGGTACGTCCCGGGCAGGATGCCCGTGACGGGGTTCTGCTCGTAGTAGCAGATGACCGGCTCGGAGGGATGGCTGATCGGCGCGGAGCCCGCCTCGACCCCGTCCTTCAGGATCGTGACGGTCGCCGTCTGGCCCGTTGGCACCGCCTTCGAGAAGTACCCGCCGATGTAGATCGTGTCGCCGGTCGTGAACGTCGCCCGGGTGTCCGTCGGCTCGCAGCCGTTCCGCGGATTCGCGCCAGTGCCGAACAGGATGACGCCGCGATTGGCCGCGGGGATCGCGGTCGTCGCGATCCGCGTATACGCGTCGCCGAGCCCCGGCAGCGAGACGGCGATGCCGACGAGTCCGAGGATCACGATTCCACCGGCGATGGCCCACTTGGCGCCGGTGCTGGTCCGGCGCGGCGCGGGCACCTCCGGGCGACCCGTCAGGTCGCCGTAGGCGAGCGCGAGGATGATCGCGCCGAGCGGCGTGAAGACGGCGGTCGTCACCAGGCTGAGCAGGCTCGTCACGAGCTGGTTCGACGAGACGAGCGAGACGAACCCGACGGCGACCCCGAGCGGCAGCACGACCGCGCCCGCGACGATACCGAGGCCGAGGAGCCGCAGGACATTGCCGCGGGTCATCGCCCAGCTCCGACGCAGAGAGTCGATGGGTCCCGCGCCGTCGAGCACGATCGCCGCGAACCCCAGGCTCCAGCGGAGAAGGACGTAGACGATCACGGCGAAGCCGGCCACGAGGACGAGGAAGCCGAGGGCCGCCGCGTGGAGCAGGACCGGGATCGCGAACACGATGAAGAGCCCGACCGCGAAGGCGAGGTACGCGACCATGATCGCAAGGAAGGACAGGATCGTCGGGACCAGGCGCGACGCGCCGCGCCGGATGGCCGCGCCGGCGTCGGAGGCGCCGGTCCTCCGGACGTCGTCGCCGACGACGACCAGGGCGAGGCTGAAGACGATCTCGACCAGCGCGAACGCGAGCCCGATGACCACCCAGAGGACGATGGTGCCCGGGTCCGGGACCTTGCCGATGACAGTCGTCGTGCCGACCCCCGTGACGAGGAACAGCACCGAGGACAGCACGGACGGGATCAGGGCCAGCGCGATGAAGAGGATCGGCTTCGACAGGTAGATGTCGATCGATCGACCCAGGACCGAGCCGATCCGCAGCCGTCCGGGCACGCCGGGCTGTGGGCCTTCGGGCGGCACGTCGGCCGGCGGCACGAAGCCGCCGCCGACGCCCGTCGCAGGCGGGGTCGGAGGTGGCGGGGGCGCGAACGTCGGCCGGGTGCCGAGCGACGTCGCGGGCACGCCGGATGGGGACGCCGGCTCGTCCGCTCCCGCGGCTGGACCGTCGCCGGCGATCGGATCGACCGAACCCTGCGGGGGCGGCAGCTGGCCCTCGTCGGACACTCTCTCTCCCTGTCATGCGGATCGCCCCCGCCGGCGGCCGAATGATGCCAGCCCGCAACGGGATCCGGACCACGCAAATGCCGTATCGGGCGACTGGTCGGGCGGGTCGATCGGCCCGCCCGCCAACGCTCAGTCGAAGGTCGGCGCTCAGTCGAAGATCGACAGCGGGCAGTGCGACGTGACGACCACGTTCGGCATGTCCACGATCTCGCTGATCCGGAGATCGATCGCGACGCTGTGGAGCAGGTACGCGTCGACCGGAGACAGGCCGTGCTCGCGGCCCAGCCAGTCGATCATCCGCCGGACGGCGTCCCGGGCGGCGCCGAACAGGTCCGGCCCGACCCCGTCGGTCGCGTAGCGGCGGCCGTCGGCGGCGGGCACGTCGGCCGTCAGGAACTCCGGGCCCGTGACGTGGAGGTCCTTGCGCACCGTCAGCCGGACGAGCGCCCGCATCGAGGTCTCGATCGCGGTGCCGGAGACCTCGCCGTCGCCCTGCGCGGCGTGGCCGTCGCCCATCGACAGGCGGCCCCCCGGATGAAACACCGGCAGGAACAACGTCGAGCCGGCCGTGAGGTGGCGGGTATCCATGTTGCCGCCGAAGGCGTCCGGCGGGATCGTGGAGCGCGGGCCGTCCGGCGGGGCGACGCCGATCTCCCCGCAGAACGGCACGATCGGGACGCGGATCCCGGGCAGGAACTCGGCGCGCTCGCCCGAGCGGGGGACGGCGGTGATCCGCAGGTACGGATCGGGAAAGTCGTCGGCGAGGAGGCCGAAGCCGGGGATGCTCGCGCTCCAACCCGAGTCCGCCGGCTCGAATTCGAGCAGGTCGATCTGGAGGGTGTCGCCGGGCTCGGCGCCCTCGACCGCGATCGGACCGTTGACCTGGTCGACGCGATCGAAGTCGAGCCGGCCGAGATCCTCCGCGGTCGACGTCGCCACGATCTGGCCACCCGACGAGTCGAGCAGGTCGAACTCGACGACGTCGCCGCTGCGGACCGTCTCGATCGGCGGGATCGCCGGGTCCCAGGCGAGGTGGAACCGGTCGCGGGTGATGTGGACCGCCGGGCGCGCCTGCATCGAAGCTCCTCGTCGATCTCCCCGCGGCATTGTAGGCAGCCCGCCGGGCTCGCCCGTCTCCTTCCACCGGTACGTCGCTGCAACGCCCGAGGTTCGACAGCGTCTTGGCGCGATCGGCGACGGTGTTAGATTCGGCGCACTCGAGCCGGCTCCTCGTACGGGGTCCGTCCACGACGCCACACGGCGGCTGGATGCAGGGACCCGCGATGCCCCGGTGGAGGGAGGTGTGCACATGTCCACCGTGACGTTCGAGCACGTCACCAAGAAGTACGGCGAAGTCGTCGCCGTCGACGATCTCAACCTCGCCATCAACGACGGCGAGTTCATGGTCCTCGTCGGACCATCGGGCTGCGGGAAGACGA
>DATBGP010000169.1:0-17236 GCA_036557925.1 Candidatus Limnocylindrales bacterium
GAGGGTCGTCGCCGCGTCGCCCGTCACGAGGACTCGCACCCCGGAGAGTCCCGAGAACGCAGCCGGCACGAGGGTCTGCCGGACCTGACGGACGACGTCCTGGTTGTGGAGGTCGTTCGGGTCGCCCGCCATCTTCCACGAGATGAACGCGGTCTGGCCGTCGGCGGCCAGCGTCGTCTCCGGCGGCCCGCTCACGCCCGGGAGCTGGGTCACGGCGGCGCTCAGGCGATCGATCGCCGCCTTCGTCGCGTCCTCGTCGGCCCGGGTCACGACCGCTGAGAGCTCGAGACCGGAGCCGGTCGGGTACTTCGCATTGAGCAGGTTCACCGCCTGGACGCTGTCGAGCGTGTCGGGGAACGAGGAGAAGTCGGCCTGGCCCATGTGCAACCGGAGGACCGGGATCGAGAGCACCACCAGCAGGCCGGCGCTGGCGACGGCGGCGATCACCGGGCGGCGCATGACGGCGCGGACGACGGTCGCCCAGATCCCGCTGCCCTCCGGCCGGTCGCGGCCGATGATCGGAATGCGGAGCCGGTTCACGCCGTCGCCGAGGATCGCGAGGGTTGCCGGCAGGAACGTCAGCGAGCCGATGACCGCGACGAGGATCACCGAGATGGTGCCGACGGCCATCGATCGGAAGAGCGGGTCGTCGAGCAGGAACAGGCCGCCGATCGAGATCATCACGGCCAGCCCGGAGAAGAACACCGCCCGGCCGGCGGTCGCGCTGGAGACCTCGATCGAACCGAGCTTCGACCGGCCCCTGCGTCGCTCGCTGCGGAAGCGGGTGACCATGAACAGCGAGTAGTCGACGGCGACCGCGAGGCCGATGAGGACGACGAGCTGGCTCGCGTACGGCGAGACGGCGGTGACCGACTGGCTGTAGAGGCCGAGGATCCCGAACGCCGCCAGCAGCGACGTGACCGCGAGGACGAGCGGGACCAGCGCCGCGATCACCGCGCCGAACGCGATGAGCAGGATCGCGAACGTGATCGGGATCGTGAGCAGCAGCGACTTGTCGAGCCCGCTGTTGATCAGCTCGCTGATCTCGTCGTTCGCGAGGGCGTTGTTCAGGGCGTGGACCTGGAGGTCGGGATGGGCGGCTCGGATCGCGTCGAGGGCATCGGGGACGGGCTGGAGGCGCTGGGTGATCACGTCGCCGTCGCCCATGACCCGGGCGACGATCTCGGCGGTGGTCCGGTCCGGCGAGACGAGGTTCGCCTGCGGCGGCGCCGTCGTGGGGTCGATCAGATCGGTGAAGACCGGGCCCGTCGTCCCGTCGACGGTCGACTGGAGGGCTCGCAATCGGCTGACGATGTCGGCGACCGCCGCCTGGAAGGCGGGATCGTCCACCGCGCCGGTCGGGCTCGAGACGAGCAGCAGGAACTGCTGGGACGCCGGCGCCTGCTGACCCGCGTTCGCGTTCGCGTCGCTGTAGACGAGGTAGGCCTCGCTCGATTCGAACCGGGATCGCTGGTCGCGGGAGACGGCGTCGACGGCCTTCGTCCCGCCGGCGGCCAGGCTCCCGATGAACAGCCCGATCGTGGCCACGAACCAGAGCGCCGCCACCGGCCAGCGGTGGCGTGCGCTCCACGCGGCGACGCGGACGGTCCACGGCCGGCCGGGGTGGACGATGGGCGCGGGGGTCGGATTCGGGTCGGGGGTTTCGGTGGTCACGGGCGCACAGGGTAGCGGACGATCGTTGCGTCGGGGTTGACGGTCTACCGGCCATACGCCGGAGCGTTCGGACTGGTTCGCGCCTCATTCCCCGACCGGCGGGCAGCCGCCGTCGGCGCGCCCGTAGACTGCCCGGATGCCCGATCCCTCGACCGGCCTCGCGGACCATGTCGTGGTCTGCGGGCTCGACCATCTGGGGCTGCGGACGCTCCAGGAGCTCCGCCTCGGCGACGTCACGGTCCTGGGGGTCGGCACGGCGGACGAGGTGGATCGGGCGCGTGAGCGGCTCGACGACGTGTCGTTCATCGTCGGCGATCCTCGCCGCGAGGCGACGCTCCACGAGGCCGCCGTCGAACGGGCCGCGGCGCTCGTCCTCACCGGGGAATCCGACCAGGGGAACCTGGACGCGGCGCTCGCCGCGCAGGAGCTCAACGCGGACCTCCGGATCGTCCTCCGGATGTTCGATTCGGAGCTCGCGAGCCACATCGAGGCGCTGTTCCCGAACGCCGTGGCGCTGTCGTCCTCCGCTCTCGCGGCGCCGGGTTTCGTGAGCGCCGCGCTGGATGGCGACGGCGGGGCGTCGTTCCTGCTCGCGGGACACCGGCTGCGATCCCGCCTGTCGGGCGGAGCGGACGGTTCCGGCGGTTCGAGCGGTCCGGACGACGGGCCCGCTGGCCGGTTCCACGATCCGTTGAAGACCTTCGAGATCGCACGCCTCCACGCGGACCGGACCGTCGACCTCCTGCCCGGCACGAACGGCGCGTCGCCCGCCGCCCTTGCCGACGGCGAGCGTCGGCTCCTCGTCGACGTGGCCCGAACCTACGTTGCGAGCGACCGTCACGAGACGGGCATCCTCGGCCAGGCGCAGCGCACGACGGGCGCCGTGCTGGCCTCGGTCAGCGGCGCCGCGGCGGAGGTCGGTGGCGGGATCCGCTCGCTGCCGGCACGCCTCCAGGCCGCGATCACGCGCCCGCGCCGTCTGCAGCCGGAGCGCCGCGTCGTGCGCTTCGCGACGATCCTCATCGCGCTGGCGATCGTCTCGGCCCTGTACTTCCAGATCACCGCGCGACTCTCGCCGCTCGACGCCTTCTCCTATGCGATCACGCTGCTCACCGGCGCCGCCCTCCCCACGAGCCTCGACCCCGCGGCGGTCGGCGTGCCGCTGAAGGTGTACGCGATCGTGCTGTCGGTCGTGGGCGCGGCGATCGTCGCGGTCGTCTACGCCCTGATCACCGACGCGATCGTCCGGTCGCGGCTCCTCCAGACGTTCGGCCGCCGGAGCGTCCCGACGTCCATCTCGGACCACGTGATCGTCGCCGGGCTCGGCTCGATCGGCTACCGCGTTGCGCTGGACCTGGCCGCTCGCGGGGTGCCGGTCGTCGTCGCCGACATCGAGGAGGACGGGCGGTTCACGGCCGCGACCCGGGCCGCCGGCATCCCCGTCGCCGTCGGCGACGCGCGCCACCCGGAGATCCTCGCGGACCTCGGGCTGGACCGGGCCCGGGCCGTGATCGCCGCGACGAGCGACGACCTCGTGAACATCGCGATCGCACTCAACGCCCGAGCCGTCCGGCCCGAGATGCGGGTCGTCGTCCGGATCTTCGATCCCGACTTCGCCCTGCGCGTCCAGCGGGGCTTCCGGATCCGCTTCACCCGGAGCGTCTCCCATCTCGCGGCGCCGGCCTTCGCGGCGGCCGCGATCGGCTCCGAGGTCGTGGCCACCGTCCCGGTCGGCGATCGGCGGGTGATGCTCTTCGCCCGGATCCCCGTGACGGAGGGCTCGGGGCTCGCCGGCGCACCGATCGGCGCGCTGGACCGCCCCGGCGAGCGGTCGATCCTCGCGATCGACGGCCCGGGCGACGACGACGCCGAGTGGACGCCCGGACCGGACGACGCCGCGCAGGCCGGCGACGAGCTGATCGTCGCGGCGACCCGGGCCGGCCTCGCGCGCCTGCTCGAGCGGAGCCGGACCCGTCCACCGGACGCGGACCCCGTCGCCGGCGGCGCGCCCGCCTGATCAGGCCGTCTTCCGGGCGAACCAGACCTCCTCGGTGGGCCACTGCGACGCCCAGTCCGGCGTGACGTACGGGAAGTCCGTCGTGGCCGTCGCGCTGGGGTAGAGCTCGGCGAGCCGTTCGATCTCGAACCCCTGCTCCCGGAGCAGGCGGATCCAGTCGCCGTGGCTCAGGGCGAAGTTCACCGAGTCGTCGTCGGACCACTCGAGACGATGGAGGCCGCGCTGGGGCCGGAGCAGCTCGGTCGTGGCCGGCCGCTCCTCGTCGGGCATCGCGAGCATCAGCAGCGTCGCGTTCAGCAGGAAGATCAGCCGGCCGCCGGGCCGCAGCAGGCGCGCCGCCTCGGGCACCCAGCGATCTGGATCGGCCCAGATCGAGGCGCCATATTCGGAGATCGCGAGATCGAAGCTCGCGTCGGGATACGGGACGGCCTCGGCATTGCCGTGAAGGAGCGGAAACTCGATCCCGTGCTCGGCCTGGAGCCGTCGGGCGGTCGCGAGCTGCTGCTCGGAGTTGTCGATCCCTACCGGGCGCGCGCCGCGTCTGGCGAGCCACGCCGAGACGTACGCGGTCCCGCATCCGAGCTCGATCGCGTCGAGGCCGGCCAGGTCGTTCGGCAGGAGTCCGAGCTCTCGCTCCGGGAGATCCCAGATCCCCCACTTCTCCTCGCCCGGTCCGAGCCGCCAGCTGACCTCGCCATTGGCGACGTAGTCGGTCGCCCACTGGTCCCATTGCTCGCGGTTGCGGCGGACGTGCTCCGGCAGCTCGTCACCGGTCGTCGTCATCCCGTCCCCCAGGCCCCGGGCAGGGTGGCTGCGAGCTTCTTGCCGGCTGTCCGCCGCCAGGCGTCCCGGAGCAGGCTTTCGAGCAGGCCCGCGTCGATCCGGGCGAGGTCGGCCGTCACCCACCCGAACCGGCCGACGTAGGCCGACTTCGCGAACGTCCGCGGGTCCATCTCGAGCAGCTCCGCCTGTTGCTCGAGGCTCGCCTTGATCGACACGCGACCCGCGCCGTCGGCGCCGATCGCGAAGATCCGGTCGCGGACCCGGAACGTCACGTCGGTTTCCCAGGTCAGCTTCTCCTCGACCTCCGGCAGGGCCATGGCGATCCGGCGGACGTCCGCGAAGGTCGGCATCAGCCGATCAGCGACTTCCGCATCTCGCGGTCGACGTCGACGTAGCCCATCGACTCGTAGAGCCGGATGGCGCCCGTGTTCGCCGAGCTGACGTGGAGGATCATCCGCTCGACGCCGTGCGCGGCCGCCCAGCGCTCCAGGTGCTCGATCAGCGCCCGGCCGATGCCACGGCCGCGCCACGCCTCCACGACCGACACCCCGAACTCGGCGTTCGGGACGGATCGCATCATGTTCCCGGGATCGAGCGGATCGCCGAGGCCCACCGACGCCGAGCCGACCATCTCGTCGCCGACCATGGCCGCGACGTACTCGCCGGTGCTGCCGCGACCCTCGATCCGGCGCCGAAGCCGGCCCTCGATGGCGTCGCGCGGCGGGACCTGGAACACGTCCGGGTCGATCGTCGCGTGGTGGACGGCGGTGTCCAGGTAGATCTCGATCAGGCGATCGAGGTCGCCGACGGTGACCGGGCGGATCTCGAGGTCCGGGGGCAGCGCGGCCACGTTCCCGCCGCCCTCAGGCCTGGTTGTCGATCTGCGCCCGCTGGAGCCGGCCGCTGAAGTCGACGTAGATCGCCTTCCACTCCGTGAACGTGTCGAGCGCCGCGTGGCCCGCCTCGCGATGCCCGTTGCCGGTCTCCTTCCAGCCGCCGAATGGCAGGTGCGTCTCGGCGCCGGTCGTGCCGGCGTTCACGTAGACGATGCCGGTCTCGAGGTCGCGCATCGCCCGGAACGCGGCGTTCGCGTCGCTCGTGAAGATCGACGAGCTCAGGCCGTATTTCGTCTGGTTGATCGCCGTGACCGCGCCCGCGTAGTCCTCGACCGGGATGATCGAGAGGACGGGCCCGAAGATCTCCTCCTGGGCCACGCGGTCCATCGGCGCGATGTCCCGGAAGATCGTCGGCGAGAAGAAGTGGCCGTGGGCGAGCTCGCCGTCGCTCGCTCGGGAGCCGCCGACGATCAGCTCGCCCTCCGCCCGCCCGATCTCGACATAGCCCGCGACCTTGTCGACCGCGGCCGGGTTGATGAGCGGGCCCACGTCGACGGACTCGTCGAGACCCGAGCCGAGCTTCAGGCCCGTCGTGCGCCGCTCCAGCCGCTCGAGCAACGGCTCGACCGCCGCCCGCTCGACGACCACCCGGCTCGTCGCGGTGCAGCGCTGGCCGGTCGTCCCGAACGCGGACCAAAGGATGCCGTCGGTCGCGAGGTCGAGGTCGGCGTCGGCCATCACGATGATCCCGTTCTTGCCGCCGAGCTCCAGGCTGAGCCGCTTGAGCTTGCGACCCGCGATCTCGGCGATCCGGCGGCCCGTGTCCGACGAGCCGGTGAAGGACACGACGCGCACGTCGGGGTTCGTGAGGATCGCGTCGCCGACCTCGCCACCGGCGCCGGTGACCAGGTTGACGGTGCCCGGCGGGAAGCCGGCCTCGGCCATCAGCTCGACGAGGAGCGTCGCACAGTGGGGCGTGTCCGACGACGGCTTGAAGACGACGGTGTTGCCGGCGACGAGGGCCGGCATCATCTTCCAGCAGGGGATCGCGATCGGGAAGTTCCAGGGGGTGATGATCCCGGCCACGCCGATCGGCTGGCGGATGCTCATCGCCCACTTGTCGGGCAGCTCCGACGGCACGGTGTCGCCGAACATCCGGCGGCCCTCGCCGGCCATCAGGAAGGCGATGTCGATGCCTTCCTGGACGTCGCCGCGGGCCTCGGCGAGGACCTTGCCCATCTCGCGGGTCATCGCGCGGGACAGGCGCTCCTTGTGCTCCTGCATCAGGGCGCCGAAGCGGTAGAGGATCTCGCCGCGCTTCGGGGCGGGCGTTCGCCGCCACATGCCTCCCGCGACGTCCGCGGCGCGGATCGCCATCGCGACGTCGGCGGCATTGCCCTGCTGGAACCGGCCGATCACGTCGCGGGTATCGGCCGGGTTGCGGCTCTCGAAGGTGGCGCCGGAGGTGGAGTCGCACCACTCCCCGGCGATGAAGTGGCGGAACGTGGGCGGCTCGGCGGGCTCCCCGCGAGCCGCCGGATCGGCGATCGTCGTCTCGGTCATGGGCGCCGAATCTACACTTCCGTCGCCGATCGACTCACCCGAATCGGGGTCGTCGCTGCATCAGAGTGGATGACGGGGGTCGATGACGACGCCGCGAGGCTGAGGGGACGGGCTTGGAAGCACGGATCGCGGAGCTGGTCCGATCGGGCGCCGACGAAGCGCTCGATGCCCTCCACGCCCGCTACGCCGACGAGATTCAGGCCGTCGCCTACCTGATCCTCCGGGATCGGTTCGAGGCCGAGGACGTGATGGCCGAGACGCTGATCTCCGCCTGGCGGCACGGACGGCGGCTTCGATCCGAAGCCTCGCTTCGTCCCTGGCTGCTGAAGGTCGCGACGAACCACGCCCTCGCGATCCGCCGCAAGCGTCGCCACGTCTCGTCCCTCGAATTCGCCGAGGTGTCGACGCCGGATCCCACCGGGCCGCTGGCGGGACGAATCGCCCTGGTCGCGGCCGTCGACGGTCTGCCGGACGAGATGCGGGCGGCGGTCGTCCTCCACTACTTCTCCGATCTGCCCGTCGACGACGTGGCGCGGGTGCTCGGCAAGAGCCCGAACACGGTGAAGAGCCAGCTGCGGGTGGCGCTCGATCGTCTGCGGGCCGGGGCCGACCGGCCAGGCGGGAGGTTCGACGATGCCGGCTGATCGCTTCGAGCTCGAGCTGCGCGAGGCGCTGCGAGCGGAGTCCGCCATCGCGCCGGTGACGATGTCCGCCGCGCAGCTCCGGGAGCGAGCGGGCGCTCGGCCGGGTCTGGCCTGGCGCGTGCCGGGCTTCGGCCGTCCGTGGCTGCCCACCGGGGCGGTGATCGTCGTCATCGCCCTCGCGGCCGGTCTGATCTTCGGTCCCCTCCGGCCGGGCGTCGGCGAGCCCTCGGCCTCGCCGAGTCCGTCGCCGTCAGCGACGTCGAGCGCGAGCGCCCCGCCGTCAGCGGCCTCGAGCACGAGCGCGCCGGCGTCGCCGGTCGTGCTCGGCTCGTCGGGGTCCGCGGTGGTCGTGCGCGCCAACGGAGACCGTCTCGATGCGCTCGAGTGGAGGGTCGACGGCACCTGGCGGGCGATCGCCGCGGTCCCGTCGCTGGCGTCGGTCCTCGGCGGCTGGTCCTTCGACGGGTACCACGAGATCGCGGTCAGCGACGACGGCCACCTCGCGATCCCGGTCGCGCGCGGACCGGCCGGCGCCCGGGAGACGCGCCTCGCGATCCTCGACCTGGCGCGACCGGCCGAGCCGGCCGTCCTCCTCGCCATGGGCAGCCCCGCATTCCTGGGCGATGGCACGCTCGTCGTGCTCAGCGCGGTCGAGGACGGCGTCGTGCTCCGGTACGCGCCGCCCTACACGGATGCGGGCGTGGCCCTCGCGTTGCCGTCGGACGTCTCGGTGACCGGGCCCGCCGGCAATGTCACGACCCCGCTGTCGCTCCTTCCCGACGACGCGGGCCTGCTCGGGCTGCGGACGCATCGCGATGCCGCCGGGCAGGCGACGTGGCCGGACGAGCTCGTCGCGATCACCTGGGATGGGTCCGTTCGGGAAGCCGATCCGGCCGTCCAACCCGAACAGATCACGGGGGCCGATCGTCTCGTCGACCACGCGGGCCGGTCCGCATTCGTCCAGGACCCGCACACCACGCCGACGCCGGCGTTCGTCGCCCAGGCACCCGCCGAGCAGCCGGTCGTGGTCGGGTCGCCGGCGGTCACCACGAACGCCTGGCGACCCGCCGGCCGAGAGCTGGCCTTCGTCGACGACGGCATGCTCAAGGTGTGGGACGGCTCGTCGAGCTCCCGGACGATCGACCCCCTGCCGATGCCCGCGGACGGGTCGTTCATCGCCGGGTTCACGGAGCACGCGGTCCTCGTGATCCACGACGGCACGACGTGGGCACTGCCCTTCGGTGAGTGCCTCCGCTGCGGCGGACCGAGCGGCCACCTGGACGGCCTGCCCGTACGGGTCCTGCCCTGAGCCGTCGGGCAGGTGGCAGGGAGGCGGCGGTCGCCTAGCCCAGGATGTCGTCGGCCACGATCAACCGGTGGATCTGGTTCGTGCCCTCGTAGATCTGGGCGCCCTTCGCGTCGCGCATCAGCCGCTCGATGCCCGTCTCGCGCGAGTAGCCGCTCGCGCCGAAGAGCTGGACGGCGTCGGTCGCGACCCGCATCGCCGTGTCCGAGGCGGTCCACTTCGCGAGCGAGGCCGCGACGCCGATCGGCTCGCCCCGATCCTTCGCCGCGGCCGCCTGCCGGGTCAGCGCCCGTGCGGCCTCGACGTCCCTGGCCATCTCCGCGACGAGGAATCGCAGCCCCTGCTGCTCCGCGAGCGGCCCGCCGAACGCGTTCCGCTGGGCCAGGTGGGCCGCCGCCTGCTCCAGGGCGGACCGGGCGAGCCCCACGCACGCCGCGGCGATCGAGATCCGTCCCTCCGCCAGCGCCGAGAGCGCGATCCGGTACCCCTCCCCCTCCGCCCCCAGGCGGTTCGCCGCGGGCACGAAGCAGTCGTCGAAGACGAGCTCCGCCGCCGGACACGCCCGGATGCCCATCTTCCGCTCGTGGGCGCCGAACGTGAACCCGGCCGTCCCCTTCTCCACGAGGAAGGCGCCGATCCCCTTCGACCCCTGGGACGGATCGATCGAGGCGAACACCAGGTAGCGATCCGCCTCCGGGGCGTTCGTGATCCAGATCTTCGTCCCGGTCAGGCGATAGCCCTCGGGCGCATCGGCCGGGCCCACGCGCCGGGCACGCATGCGGATCGCCGCGGCGTCGGAGCCCGCGTGCGGCTCCGTGAGGGCGAAGGCGCCCAGGGCCTGCCCGCGGACCATCGGCGGCAACCAGCGCGAGATCTGCTCCGGCGTGCCCCAGGTCACGACCGGGAGCTGCGACAGGATGTGGACCGAGAGGCTGACCGCCGAGGCCAGGTCGGCCGCCCCGAGCTCTTCCATCACGAGCGTCCAGCCCACGTAGCTGAACCCGGCGCCGCCGGCGGACTCCGGCAGCGGCGCTCCGGTCAGGCCGAGCTCGCCCATCCCGGCGAAGATCGACCGGTCGAACCGCTCGGCCTCGTCGCGCTCGATCGCGGTGGAGGCGACCGAACGCCGGGCGAACTCGCGGACGGTGTCGCGGAGGAGCCGTTCCTCCTCGGTGAGCGGCCAGCTCAGGGTTCGGTCCTCCTGGAGGCGCGTGCGGATCGCCATCGGGCGGGGTCCGATCCGACGGGCGGGGTCCGATCCAACGGGCGGGACCGGATGCCAGCGTACGATAGCGGGCGTGTCCGACGTCGAAGGGGCAAGCGTCGGGGCACCCGCTGCTCCGCCGGCTCCGCCCGAGCCGCCCGAATCGCCGCACCAGCCGTCCGAGCCGCCGGCCGAGGCTCAGAGCGCGCCGTCCCCCGGCTCGGCCGCGATCCACGCCTCCGAGGACGCGATCGGGATCCTCGATCTCGACCTGAACGTCATGGCCTGGAACGCGGCGGCCGAGCAGCTGTACGGCGTGACGGCCGGGGACGCCGTCGGCCGGAACATCCGGGAGATCCTGCAGGTGGAGCAGGCCGGCCATCCCGACGTCGTCGGACGCGACATTCTGCCGGGCCTGGCCGAATCGGGGTTCTGGAACGGACGGATCGTCGAGCGGGTCCGGATCGGGCCGCTCGCCGGCACAGAGCTGATCGTCGACGCGACCGTCATCCTCCTCCACGATCCCGATCGGACGGCGCCGCGGATGCTCGTGACGAACCGCGACGTGACGATGAGCGCGCGGCTCGAGTCGGAGCTCGCGACCCTCGCGTCGCTCGCCACGGCCACCGGTCGCGCGCGGTCGATCGCCGAGGTCGGCGAGGCGGCGCTCGACATCCTCTGCCGCGCGACCGGCGCGGATTCCGGCATCGTCGCCTCCTCTGACGGCGCCTTCGACCTCATCGCGACCCACCAGGCGAGCCGGCACACCGTCGCGCTGCTCCAGTCGCTCGGCGGTCCGGGCCCCGAATCGACCGCGGCGCTCGCGCCGCCCGAGGCGTACCTCAGCGTCGACCTCGAGACGGCGCCGGTCCGGCCGGAGATCCGCGCCGCCCTCCGTGCCGACGGGCTGCGGCACGTGATCGCCGTCGGCCTTCGCGTGCCCGGCCGGCTGATCGGCGGGATGTCGCTCGGCTGGCGAATTCCGCCACGGGCCGTGCCGACCAAGGCCGTGATTCTCCAGGCCGCGGCGCTCGTCGCGGCCGCCCTGGAGAACGCGCGGCTCCTCGGCGTCGTCGAGCGCGGCCTGTCCCAGGAGCGGCTGCTCACCCGCCGGATGCGGGCGCTCGTCGAGCTCACCCGCCTGCCGACCGTCGACCCCGCCGAGGAGCGACCGCTCGACGGCCTTCTCGCGGAGATCAACGCCGTGATCGGGGCGGCCGGCACGGTCGTCTGCCAGATCGAGGGCGACCGGCTCCGGCCGGTCGCGGTCGCCGGCCTGGAGCTCGACGAGGTCGCCGCCGGGATCGATCGACCGATCACCGAGCTCCCGGTCATCCAGCGGCTCATCGGGGGCGGCCATTCGCTCGTGCTGCCCGTGGAGGACGTCCGGCTGACGCCGGAGGCGCGCACGGAGGCGATCGCGCGCGGGCTCCGCTCCATCGCCTGCTTCGCGATCCGGGACGACGACCGCCTGGTGGGCGTCGCCTACTCCGCCTTCCGGGAAACCGCCGAGGAGCTGGAGCTCGACGAGCGGACGCTCGACGCGATCGGCCGCGTGCTCGACATCTCCTTCGCGAACCGGCGGCTGCGGGCCGGTGCCGAGGCGAGCGAGCGCCGCTATCGCGAGCTCTTCGAGGGATCGCCGGAGGCGCTCGTCGTCCAGTCCCTGGATCGCGTCGTCGTCGACGCCAACCCGGCGGCGCGACGCCTCTACGGCGAGGAGCTGATCGGCCACAGCGTGGACGAGCTGGTCTCGGCCGACGAGTCCGTCTCCACGACGGTCGACGACGAGGGCGTTGCCCACTACACGGGCATCGGGCACCGCCTCGACGGCACGACGTTCCCCGAGGAGGTGGACGTCCGCCGGATCGAGGTCGGCGGCGAGCCGCGGATGCTCGCGATCGTCCGCGACCTCACCGAGCGCAGCCGCCTCCAGGCCGAGCTGGTCCAGGCCCAGAAGATGGAGGCCATCGGCCTGCTTGTCGCCGGCGTCGCCCACGAGCTGAACAACCCGCTCGCCTCGATCGTCGCGTTCAGCCAGCTGCTGCGCTCCGACCCGGACCTCCCGACCGACCTCCGGACGCAGGCCGACCTCCTCGTCCAGGAGGCGAACCGGACCCGGGTCATCGTCGGCAACCTGCTCGACTTCGCCCGGCAGCGGCCGCCGGAGCGCGTCGAGACCGACCTCCGCCAGCTCGTCGACGGGATCCTCGGCCTCCAGTCGTACATGCTCAGCCGCGACCGGCTGACGGTGGTCGTCGACATCCCCGACGACCTGCCGCGCCTCGAGCTGGACCGCTCCCAGTTCCAGCAGGTCCTCGTGAACCTGACGGTGAACGCCGCCCAGGCCATCCACGAGCTGGAGCGGCCCGGCCGGATCGAGATCCGGGCGCGCCACGAGGCCCGCGCGGACGGGCCGATCGTCCGCCTGACGATCGCCGACGACGGACCGGGCGTGCCGGCCGAGGTCGCCGACCGGCTGTTCATGCCGTTCGTCTCGTCGAAGCCACCCGGCGAGGGAACCGGCCTCGGGCTGTCGGTGTCGTTCGGGATCGTCGCCGCCCACGGCGGGACGATCCACCACGAATCGAACGCGGCCGGCGGGGCGACGTTCGTCATCCAGCTGCCGGTCAGCGAGGGCGTCGCGTCCGAGAGGGGCCGGCCGCACGAGTCCACGCTGCCGATCGCGTCGGCGGCCGCCGCCGGCGCCGCGCTCGACGACCTCGTCGACGTCGCGGCGCACGCGCTCGCCCAGCCGCCGGCCCGGTCCCGTGGCCGATCCGCGGGTGGAGGTGCGGGCGGCGAGCGACCGGTCGCCCGGCCGCGGATCCTCGTCCTCGACGACGAGCTGGCCATCCGGGACTTCCTCGGCCGGGCCCTGGCCCGGGCCGGCTACGAACCGGTCCTGGCGGCAAGCGGCGACGAAGCCCTCGCGATCGTCCGGTCCGACCCGCCCGCCGCCGTCCTGTGCGACCACCGGATGGCGGGGATGAGCGGGACCGCGTTCCAGTCGGCGGTCGCCGAGCTCGACCCGGCGCTCGGGCGACGGTTCGCCTTCATGAGCGGCGACGTCCTGAACCCCGAGCTCCGGGCCTTCGCCACGGAGCGCGGCGTCCACCTGCTGGCGAAGCCGTTCGACATCTCGACCGTCGCCGAGACCGTCCGGGCGCTGCTCGCGACGCCGGCAGACTGACTCGGACGCCTCGCTCGCCGCGCCTCGGCCGCCTCGCCCGCCGCGCCTCGCCCGCCGCGCCTCGCCCGCGCCGGGGCCTCGGCGGCGCGCCTCAGCCGCGCGGGTAGGTGTAGAAGCCGCGACCCGTCTTCTGGCCGAGGTGGCCGGCCGCGACCAGCTCGCGGAGGACCGCCGGCGGGGCGAAGTGCGGCTGACCGAAGCCCTCGGCGAGGACCTCCATGATCCCGAGGCAGACGTCGAGGCCGATGAAGTCGGCCAGCTCGAGCGGGCCCATCGGGTGATGGAGCCCGAGCCGGGCGCCCGTGTCGATGTCCTCGGCCGTCGCGGTGTCCTCCTCGAACGTCCGCATCGCCTCGGCGAGATACGGCATCAGGATGCGGTTGACGATGAAGCCGGGCCGGTCGGCCGAGGCGATGACCTGCTTGCCCATGTCGGCGGCCAGGCCCCGGACGGCCGCCTCGGTGGCGTCGGATGTCCGCGAGCCGCGGATGACCTCGATGAGCGGCATCACCGGCACGGGGCTGAAGAAGTGCATCCCGATGAACCGGGCCCGCCGTCCGTCGGCGAGCGCCTCGGCCAGCCGGTCGATCGCAATGGACGAGGTGTTCGTGGCGAAGATCGCGTCCGCCGGCGCCCGGCGGTCCAGCTCCGACCAGAGCCGGGTCTTCACGTCGACGTCCTCGAAGACCGCCTCGACGACGAGATCCGCGTCGGCGGTCGCGCCCAGGTCGTCCGTCGCCCGGACCCGGGCGAGGGTCGCGTCGCGTTCGTCGGCCGTCAGGCGGCCCTTCGCGACCGCACGCTCGAGGTTGCCGGCGATCCGGTCGCGGCCGGCCTCTGCGCGGGCGAGCTCGGGCTCGTAGAGGCTGACGGCGCGACCGGTGGTGGCGAGAGCCTGGGCGATCCCGTGACCCATCAGCCCGGCGCCGGCGATGAGCACGCGACCGGCCGACACGCGATCCGTCCCCGTCATCGGTCCGACGCCCTCACGGTCACGATTCGGGCCAGGAGGTCGTCGGCGGCGCCGTAGGGATCGAGACGGTGGCCCGCAACGGCCTCGAGGGTCTCGCGGGTGGCGGCCTGGCGGCCCTCGTCGTGGAGCCGGTCCCGCAACCGGTCGGCGACGATCGCCCAGACCTGCGCCTCGGCGCGAGCCAGCCGCGCGGACGAGGCGGCATCCTCGGTCCGGGCCGACCGATGCCGATCGAGCGCCGCGAGCAGCTCCGGGACCCCGGCGCCGGTCGAGGCGGTCGTGATCAGGACCTCGGGTCGCTTGGGTCGCGGCCGCGGCGACGGGGAGGGGCCGCCCCCCGATCCATCCGCACCGGCCGCACCGAAGGCGGGTCCGCTTCCCGCGACGAGCATCGCCCGCAGCTGCGACGCCGTTCGCTGCGCACCGGGCTTGTCGCCCTTGTTCACGACGACAAGGTCGGCCACCTCGAGCAGGCCCGCCTTGATCGCCTGGACCTCGTCGCCCATCTCCGGCGCCTCGAGGACGACCGTCGTGTCGGCGGCCGCCGCCACTTCCACCTCGCTCTGGCCGGTCCCCACCGTCTCGACGAGGACGAGGTCGAACCCGACCGCATCCAGGACCGCGGTCGCGGCGCCGGTCGTCGACGCGAGCCCGCCGGCGTGGCCCCGCGCCGCCATCGAGCGGATGAAGACGCCGTCGTCGTCGGCGTAGCTCTGCATCCGGACGCGGTCGCCGAGGAGGGCGCCGCCGGTGATCGGCGACGACGGGTCCACCGCGACCACCGCGACCGTGCGGCCGGCCGCCCGGACCTCGCCGATCAGCGCGGCGACGAGCGTCGACTTCCCCGCCCCGGGCGGGCCGGTGATCCCGACGACGTGGGCGCGGCCGGCTCGCCGATAGAGGGTCCTGAGCGCAGGCTCGGCCATCGGGCTGCGGTTCTCGACCGCCGTCAGGACGCGGGCGAGCGCCCGACGATCGCCGGCCAGCGCGGCGTCGGCGAGCTCCGCCGCGCGGAGGTTCACGTCCGGAGGCGGCGCCTGGACCGGCTGCCCCACCGTGAGTTCGACCTAGTCCCGCGGGTGCGCGTGGGACCGCAGGTACTCGGCGACCTCGGCGATCGTGGTCCCGGGCCCGAACACGCGGTCGACGCCCGCCTCGGTGAGGGCCGGGACATCGTCGTCGGGGATGATCCCACCGGCCGTGACCAGCACGTCGTCGAGTCCGCGCTCCTTCAGGAGCTTCGTGATGCGGGGCAGGAGCGTCATGTGGGCGCCCGACAGGATCGAGAGGCCGACGACGTCGACGTCCTCCTGGAGCGCCGCGGTGGCGATCATCTCGGGCGTCTGGCGGAGGCCGGTGTAGACGACCTCGAAGCCCTCGTCGCGGAGGCCCCGGGCGAGGACCTTCGCGCCGCGATCGTGGCCGTCGAGCCCGGGCTTGGCGATCAGGACCTTGATCGGGCGGTCGGACATGGGCCGATTGTGCCACGGTGGATGGGCCGTCCCGAGGCGTTGCCGGGGAGACGCCGGCGGCCGATCCGGCGAGCGTGCGCCAACGACGTTGGGCGAGGGACAAAGACGACGCCGGCGCCCGTTCGGGTCGCCGGCGTCGGGTTGAAGGAGCGAACGCCCGGGGTTACCGGATCACGAGCACCTGGCCGCTGGTCGGCGACACGCTCTGGTTCGTCACGTAGATCCGGCCGTTCCGCGCCACGGCGACGTCACCTGGCGCGTGGAGCCGGCCGGGAACGAGCTCGGTGCGCTTGCCGTGCCTGATCCGGATCAGCGCACCGGTCGTGTCGCCGCCCGAGAACAGGTTGAGGACGCCGTCCTTCACGATCTCGACGACGTAGAGGCTGCGGTCGGGCCCGAACGCCATGCCGGTGACCGACGTCAGGCCGTCCGCGTAGATCGTGCACGGCCCGCGCTTCGCGGCCGGATCGCAGACGACGTTCCGCGCCCACGGCGCGATCCGCCAGATCCGGGACGTGCCCGGCGTGAACGGGAAGCCCTTCAGCTCGCCGACGTACCACCAGCCGTCCGGGCCGACGGCCACGGACGTCGGAACGGCCTCCGCCGGCAGCTCGGTCACGCCGGCCGGAACCTCGCCGGGCGGCAGATGGGAGGTCGAGACGACCTGGTTCGGGAACTTCGCCACCGTCTGGATCCGCCCATTCGCCCCGATCAGGTCGAGCTCGTTGCCGGCGGCGTCGGTGACGAGCGTCCGGCCGAACGGCAGCGCGGCGAGACCGTAGGCGTTCGAGTCCGTCGGGTTCGGCGGCTGGTCGAGGTCCGTCGTGTCGGGATGGGCATTGCGGTACGCCTGGATGTCGGCGAGGACCGAGGCGTTGCCGGAGCGGATCCGGACCACGCTGTCGAAGCGCGCGTCGACGGTCTGCGGACCGGCGCCGATCGCGGCGACGACCCGCGTCCGGCCGAAGAGGCTGCTCACCGCGACGTTGACCGGACCGGTCGTCTCGCCCTCGGGGCTGACGGCGGTCGGCAGGCCGGAGATGAGCGCGCGGACGGTCCCGCCCTTGATCGTCAGGACCTTGCCGGTCCCGGCCTCGGCGACGTACACGCGCCCGTCGCGGCCGACGTCGATGCCGCGGGGGTTGTTCAGGCCGCCCGTGACGAGATGGGCGGCGAGCTGATGGTGGCGGCCGGTGCCGTGCGCCGACGCGCCGGCCGGGGCGAGGAGCGCGAGGCTGACCGCACCGACGGCGAGTCCGGTGCCGAGGCGGCGTGACAGGAGCCTGGGCATGAAGCATCTCCCTGCGCGAGGTTCGCGGAATGGCTGGGGGCCGACCTCCACCCTAGTCGCGACCGCAATTCCGGGCCTTGCAATCGCGCCGGCGGGATGATGCCGGTTCCGCTCCATGGAACCCGCGGGACAGGCAACGACGCCGGCGCCCCAGGCGCCGGCGTCGTCGAGGGAGAGGGAGGAACGGGCTCAGGCGTTCGCGCGACTGAACGTCCGCGAGGCGATCCAGACCGCGAGGACCGCGAGCACGCTCGTGATCGCAACGCCGATCCGGATCTCC
>DATBGP010000170.1:0-10529 GCA_036557925.1 Candidatus Limnocylindrales bacterium
CCGGTCGATGACGTCGCGAAGTTCGTGAGCAGCGTGCTGTCCGCCTTCAGCCTCGCGGTGTCCCAGACGTTCTGGATCGGCGTCGCGGGCGCGGTCCTCGCGGTGCTCGCGGCCATCGGGATGAAGGAGCTGGCCCTCAGCCAGCACTCCCCGGCCCAGGCCGCAGCGGCCGCCAAGGCCGCGGGCGCTGCCGATGGCGCCAACCGCCCGGCGGTTCCCGCCGCCGAGTAACCCTCGTCCACGCGTCGCCTCCGGCGGCGCGAAACCCCAGGCTCCTCCTCGCGACCCCGGCGGGCCCAGTCCCGCCGGGGTCGTTCCCGTTCCGGCCGGTTCCGGCCCGGCCCGCGGGGTCCCTCGCGGCATCGGCGTTACCATCGGCCCGATGGCGATCGACCACCCGACCTTCCCGATCCCCGCGGCCTACCCCGCCGAGCTCCAGGCACCCGGCACGGTCGCGGCCGGCGACATGGCGACGACCAGCGTCGATGCCGGTCTCGCCGCGGACCTGCCCGAGGGCTCGATGCGGCGGGTCAGCCACGGCGACCTCGACGTCCTCGTCGCCCACACGCCCGCGGGCGTGGTCGCCGTCGACGACCGTTGCCCGCACATGTCGGCGCCGCTGTCGATCGGCGAGCTCGACGGCTGCGTCGTCGCCTGCCCGCTCCACGAAGGACGCTTCGATCTCTGCTCCGGCGACGTCGTCCGGATGCCGACGACGGGCGGCCTCGACGCCGACGGCGGCTACCACCCGACATGGTCGCCGGCCGGCAAGGAGCCGAAGGTCGATCCGCCGGGCAAGAAGGCCGAGGCCCGCCGGTTCACGCGGGTCCGTCGGCTCCGCTACTACCCGCTGCGGATCGTCGAGGGCCGGATCCTGGTCACGGTCCCGGCGATGGACCTGGCCGCCGACGACGGCGAACACGGCGACGGCGGCGGGGCGTCCTAGCGGATCTCGGCCTCGGCCACGTCCTCGGGGTGGGCATTCGCCACGTCGGCGAGGATGATGTCGACCACCTCGTCCGGGTCGTCGGTGATCCGGAAGATCGAGAGGTCGTCCTCGCTGATCGCTCCGGCCGGGAGCTGCGTGACCCGCAGCCAGTCGAGCAGCCCCTCCCAGTAGCTCGTCCCGACGAGCACGACCGGGAAGTTCCGGATCTTGCCGGTCTGGATCAGGGTGAGGGCCTCGAACAGCTCGTCGAGCGTCCCGAACCCGCCGGGCAGGATCACGAACGCGTCTGCGTACTTCACGAACATCGTCTTGCGGGCGAAGAAGTACTTGAACTCGATCCCGAGGTCCACGTACATGTTCAGCCCCTGCTCGTGGGGCAGCTCGATGTTGCAGCCGATCGAGAGCCCGCCGCCCTCGTGGCAGCCGCGGTTCGCGGCCTCCATGATCCCGGGGCCGCCGCCGGTGATGATCGCGAAGCCGCGCTCGGCGAGGCGCCGCGAGATCCGGCGCGCGAGCTTGTATTCGACGGAGTCGCGCTTCGCCCGGGCGGAGCCGAAGACGGTGACCGCCGGGCCGACCGCCGCCAGCGCATCGAACCCCTCGACGAACTCGCTGAGGATCCGGAGGGCTCGCCACGGATCGCCGTCGACGAACGCCGGTCGGCCGGCCCCGCTCGTCCGTTCGAGGAGCTGCTCGTCCTCCGTCGTCATCGGCTTGCCGATCCGCTCCGCCGCGTCCCGGCGCAGGACGAGCCGGCCGCTGCGCCGCTCGGGGCCGCCCGGACCGGTCTCGCCCGGTTTCGGCGCGCCGGCGCCCTGGCCGGCATCGGCTTCCGGGGTCGACCTGGTCTCCGCCGAACCGCCGGGGTTCGATCCGTCGTTCACTTCGGTAGCATCGCATTCCGACGGAGACGCCATGCATCGCACGCGGGCCATCGTGGCCTTCATCCTCATCGCGGCCGGGCTGGTCTGGATCGGCCAGGGCACCGCGATCATCAAGGGCAGCAGCTTCATGACCGGCGACCCGCTGTGGGCGTGGATCGGAGCCGCCTGCCTCGTGGTGGGGATCGCGATCGCGGCAATCGAGCTGCGGTCGCGGCGCAGCGGCCGCAGCGCTTGACGCCGTCCTTCCCGGCAGTCGCTCAGGAGCGGGTCAGCCAGGCCTTCCAGGTCGCTTCGTCGCGACCGGCCGCGACCTCGTTGCCATACCGGACGAGTGGCAGGCGGAGCAGCGCCGGGTTCGCCAGCAGGCGCTCCACGATCTCCGCGTCGTCCATCCGGACGTAGCCGAGGCCGCCGTCCCGATAGGCCCTGGAGCCCTCGTCGAGCAGTGATCGCGCACCGAGCCGGTCGACGAACCGGCGGAGCTCGCCGCGGGCGATCGGCTTCCGGGTCAGGTCGACCTGGTGGATCGCGAACCGCCGCTCCTTGAAGAAGCGCACCGCCGCCCGCGTTCCCTGGTCGCGGTCGTGGCCGAAGATCTGAACGCTGGGGGCGTTCGGCGGCGTCGAGGGCATGGCCGGATCGTAGCCGCGGCCCGTCGGCCCCGGGTACCATCGGCCGCACAGGAGGTGCCCGCGTGTCGGTCTGGTTCACCGTCAAGCTCGACGATCGGCCGGGCGCGCTCGCCCGCATGGCGACGGCGCTCGGGGAGCGCGGCGTCAACATCGCCGGGATCGTCGGCATCGCCGAGGACACCGACGGCGAGCTGATGCTCGAGACGAGCGACGCCGACGCGACGAAGGCCGCCTTCGACTCGATCGGGATCGCCTACCAGGTCCACCAGGGCGAAGATGGCGGCGATCCGGGGCGGATGTCGATCGCCGACATCGTCGCCCGCTGACGATCGAACCTCCCAAGCCGTCCGGCATGTCGCGATCGCCCGCCGCGCCATCGACCGCCGCCGCCGTCCGCCTCGACGTCCTCGAAGGCCCGGAGGGCGTGGCCGCGATCGTCGCCCGGCTGGCCGATCACGGCGGGCGGGTCCGGACCGTCGCGACCGTTCGATCGCTGGAGACGGATCCGCCGCAGGCCGAGATCGAGATCGAGGTCGATGGCCTGACCGAGGACGAGCTGGTCGACGCGCTCGACGGGCTGCCGGACGTCCAGGCCATCCGCCGGACGCGCGCGCTTGGCTCGATCTTCGGCAAGCGCGTGATCGTCGTCGGCGGTGGGGCCCAGGTGGCGCAAGTGGCGCTGGGCGCGGTGAGCGAGGCCGATCGCCACAACCTCCGCGGCGAGCGGATCTCGGTGGACACGATCCCGCTCGTCGGCGAGGCGAACATCGCCGCCGCCGTGCGGGCGGTGGCCGACCTGCCACGGGCGCGGCTGCTGGTCCTGGCCGGCTCGATCATGGGCGGCGACATCTCGGCGGCCGCCGACGAGCTCCGGGCGGTCGGGGTGCCGATCATCGCCCTGAACATGGTCGGCTCGATCACCGATCACGTGGACCTGGTCGTCTCCGATCCGGTCCAGGCCGGGACGATGGCCGTCATGGCGATCGCCGACACGGCGACGTTCGACCTCGTCAGGCAGCGCGGCCGCAAGTACTGACCCGTCGCCGGCGCCACGCCCCGGCGGTCGGACGGTCAGTCGTCCCAGTGCTTGCCGATCGGGAAGGCCCAGGCCCAGGCGTCGATCTCGGGCGGCTCGATGCCCAGCGCCGTGAGGCCCGTGCACAACTGGCTCCGGTGATCCGTCCCGTGGTGGATCGCCTGGGCCAGTCGAACGCCGATCGTCGCGTGCGACTTCGTGCCGTCGTCCCGGTGGAGCGTGAACATCTCGTCCGGGTCCGGGTCGGCGGCCAGGTACGCCTGCCAGTGAGCCGCGTCGGGTTCCATGGCGGCGCGCAGGGCGGCGACGTCCATCGACCCCTCCTCGATCTCGTCGACGGCGCCGTTCGTCAGCGTGAAGAGGTACCAGCGGTCGGCGCCGACGAGATGGCGGGCGGTCTCGATCATCGTCCCGTAGGTGCCGGGCACGGGCGTCGCGAGCTGCTCCTCGCTGAGCGGCGCGAGCTGGTCGAGGACGACGAGGGTCGCCCAGACGTGATGGTCGAACGCATCCGCGAGCACCGAGCGGGTCATGGCGTCACCTCCCTCGATGCGCAGTCTGGGTCACGGACGGTCAGGACGCGGCAGGATTCTCCCTGATCCGCCAGCGCCGTCACGGATTCTCGTCCCACGAGCACATCGGACGGAGTTCGGCGCCGAACCGCCCGCGATGGGCCCTGAATCCGCACGGATCTCTCAGCCCACGAGCATTCCGTGCAGCCCGGCGCCCCATCTCGTCGCAGGTGCTCGGCCCACGAGAATCCGCGCGGACGGGGCCGCACGGGGGCCCACGGGGCGCACGGGGCGCACGGGGCGCCGGACCCAGGAAGCCCGGGCCTATTCGGCCATGTCGATCCAGATCGTCTTCAGCTCGGTGTACTGGTCGTGGGCGTGGAGGCTCTTGTCGTGGCCGCCGAAGCCGGACTGGCGGAACCCGCCGAACGGCGTCGTCAGGTCGCCCTCGGAGTAGTTGTTCACGCCGACGACACCGGCCTTGATCGCCCGGGCCATCCGGTGCGCCGTCCGGACGTTCTCGGTGTACAGCGAGGCCGCCAGGCCGTAGTCGGTGTCGTTGGCGAGGCGGATCGCCTCGTCCTCGCCGTCGAACTCGATGACCGACAGGACGGGCCCGAAGATCTCCTCGCGCGCGATCCGCATGTCGTTCGTCGCCCGGTCGAAGATCGTCGGCGCCACGAACCAGCCGCCGCTGTCCTCGCGCACCCGCCCCCCGCCGACGATCGCCTCGGCGCCCTCGGCGCGACCCGCGTCGATGTAGCCGAGGACCTTCTCCATGTGGGCCTGCGTGATCATCGGCCCGATCCGGGTCGTCTCGTCGAGCGGGTCGCCCACGATCCACTCGTCGGCAATCGGGACGAGGTGCTCGAGGAGCCGGTCCTTGACCCGCCGGTCGACGAGCAGTCGGCTCCCGGCCGAGCAGTTCTCGCCCATGTTCCAGAAGATCGCGCTCGCGATCTTCGGCGCGATCTGGTCGAGGTTCCGCGCATCGGCCATCACGATCTGGGGGCTCTTCCCGCCGAGCTCGAGCGCGACCCGCTTGAGGTTCGTCTCGGCGGCGTGGACGAGCATCGTCCGGCCGACCTCGGTCGAGCCGGTGAAGGCGATCCCGTCGACGTCGCGGTGCCGGGCCAGCGCGGTCCCGACCGTCGGGCCGGGGCCGGTGACGACGTTCAGGACGCCCTCCGGCAGGCCCGCTTCGGCGGCCAGCTCCGCCGTCCGGAGCAGGCTCAGCGACGTCACCTGCGAGGGCTTCATCACGACGGCGTTGCCGGTCGCGAGGATCGGGCCGAGCTTCCAGGCGGCCATCTGGAGCGGGTAGTTCCAGGGAACGATCGCGGCGACCACGCCGAGCGGCTCGCGGACGATCATCCCGAGCGCGCCGGGGCCGGTCGGCGCCACCTCGTCGTAGAGCTTGTCGGTCGCCTCGGCGTGCCAGCGAATCGTGGCGGCGGAGTTCGGGATGTCGAGCGAGCGCGAGTCGCTGATGGGCTTGCCGACGTCCATGGTCTCGATCCGGGCAAGCTCGTCGGTGTGGTGGTCGATCAGGTCGGCGAGGCGGAGAAGGATCCGCTTCCGGTCGGCCGGTGGCGTGGCCGCCCAGCCCGGAGCCGCCCGACGGGCCGCCGCCACCGCCCGTTCGACGTCCTCGACGTCGCACTCCGCCACCTGGGCCAGCCGGGAGCCGTTCGCCGGGTTCTCCACGTCGTAGGTTCGACCGCTCGCCGCGTCGACGAAGTCCCCGCCGATGAAGGCCTGCGTCCGCAGCCTCGGCGCGGCGGACGGGTCGCTGATGGTGACGGCCATCGGGTGCACCTCGGGCTCGGGTCGGAGTCGTGCGGCGGAGTCTATGCCGGGGCCCGTCGGGCGGCGAGTGACGGCCCGGAGCGTGGGCCGGGGCCGATATGCTCCCCCGCTGATGGTGACCGCATCGCTCTGGCGACATCCCGACTTCATGAAGCTCTGGGCCGGACAGACGATCTCGGCCCTGGGCTCCGTCGTGACGCGGACGGCGATCCCGCTCGTTGCGCTGCTCGTGCTGGGGGCGGGGCCGTTCGAGATGGCGCTGCTCGTGGTCGCCGCAAGCCTCGCCACGCTCCTCGTCGGGTTCTTCGCCGGCGCGTGGGTCGATCGGCTCTCACGACGGCCCGTCCTGATCGTCACCGACCTCCTGCGCGCGCTCCTGCTCCTGTCGATCCCGATCGCCGCAGCCGCCGGCGTCCTCCGGATCGAGCAGCTCTACGTCGTCGTCTTCCTCGAGAGCTGCCTCGCGTCGTTCTTCGACGCGGCATACCCGGCCTACGTGCCGTCGCTCATCGGCGTCGACCGCGTCGTCGAGGGCAACGGCAAGCTCGCGACGAGCTCCTCCCTCGCGGAGATCGGCGGACCGGGCCTGGGCGGCGGGCTCGTCCAGCTCATCGGCGGACCGGCGGCGATGCTCGTCGACGCGATCTCGTTCCTCGTGTCGGCGCTGTCGCTCGGCCTGATCCGGAAGCCGGAGCCGCCGCGCCCGGCGGGTGAGGGCCGGACGCGCATCCGCGAAGAGATCGCCGAGGGCCTGCGACTCGTCGCCAGCCACCCGATCCTCATCCCGCTGACGCTCCGCTCGGTCATCGCCCACGTCGCCGGCTCGTTCTACGGCGTCCTCTACACGATCTACCTGATCGACGACCTTCATCTCAGCCCGTTCATCCTCGGGATCGTCGTGTCTGCGGGCGGCGTCGGGGCCCTCATCGGCTCGCTGTTCGCTTCGCGCGCGATCGGGCGGCTGGGCATCGGGCCGGCATTGATCTGGGCCGCCGCGGGTGCCTCGCTGGTCGGGATCCTCACGCCGCTGGCCGGCGGGCCCGTCGCGTTGGCGGCGCTGATGGTCTTCATCCCGCAGCTCGTCGGCGACGGCCTCCAGACGATCGAGGGCGTGGCCGAGCTCTCGCTCATCCAGGGGGTGATCCCGGACCGGATCCTCGGCCGGGTCAACGCGACGCTCGAGGTCTTCTCGCACGGCATCGCCTACCCGCTGGGAGCGCTCCTGGCCGCGGCGCTCGCGGGCACGATCGGCGTCCGCGGCGGGATCTTCGTCGGGTGGGCCGGGATGGCCGTCTCGATCCTGCTCCTCGTCTTCTCGCCGCTGCCGCGCGTCCGCCGGATCAGCGACGTGCCCGCCCTCGAAGCCTGACGTTGAAGCGGCCGGAGCCGACCCCGTACGCCACGGGGGGAGTCGCTTGGAGATCGGGCCACGGCGCCATGGGGCGGGTCGTGGTTTGATTCGGGGTCCCCATCCGGGACGAGGAAGGACGGTCGCGATGCTCGCCACCCCGCCGATGCTCACTCTCAACAACGGCGTCCAGCTGCCGGCTCTCGGGTTCGGGGTCTTCCAGACGCCCCCCGACGTGACCCAGGCGGCTGTCGAGGAGGCCCTGCGGGTGGGCTACCGGCTGATCGACACCGCCGCTTCCTACCTCAACGAGCGGGAGGTCGGCGCCGGGATCGCCGCGAGCGGCGTGGATCGCTCGGAGCTGTTCGTCCAGACGAAGGCCTGGGTCAGCGATTACAGCTTCGATGGCGTGATCCACGCGTTCGACGTGAGCACGAGGAAGCTCGGCCTCGAGACGGTCGATCTGTACTTCCTGCACCAGCCGCTGCCGCAGCACTTCGAGTCCACGGTCGCGGCCTACAAGGGGATCGAGCGGCTCCTCTCGGAGGGGCGTGCCCGCGCCATCGGCGTGTCGAATTTCAGCGCCGCGCACCTCGAGAGGTTCCTGCCGGAGGTCGAGGTCGTGCCAGCCGTCAACCAGGTCGAGGTCCACCCCTACTACGCGCAGCCGGCCTTGCGGGCGGTCCACGAGCGGCTCGGGATCGTGACCCAGGCCTGGTCCCCGCTGGGCGGCGTCTACGTGTACCGACCCGCCGACCCTGATTCTCCGAAGAGTGCCCTCGCCGATCCCGTCATCGATCGGATCGCCCAACAGCATGGCAAGACTCCCGCTCAGGTCATCCTGCGATGGCACGTGGACAGCGGCCGGGCTGCCGTGCCCAAGTCCGTGCGACCCGATCGGATCATCGAGAACTTCTCGGTCTTGGACTTCGAGCTGACTCCGGCAGAGGTCGGCTCGATCGACGCCCTGGATACGGGGGTCCGGGGAGGGCCCAACCAGGACGAGATCGACTTCCTGTCGTGGAACCGGACGATTCCTGACTGACGGGCGGGGCGTCGCGCCGCCCGGACGAAGCGGGCGCATCGCGGACGGCGCGTTCGGCCACGTTCGCCCGGGTGCAACTCCGGTCGCACCAACGCGGCTACGCGGTCGGCCGAACCTCGTCTGGCAGCCAGAACCAGCGGAGTGACTCGAAGTCGTCGCCGACCTCCAGGTTGGCCGCGAACGGCGGTGGGCCGAGCGCTGCCACCGGATCGGCCAGGATCCGTTCGGCCGCGGCCAGGTGGTCCGCGAGGGCGTCCTCGGCCAGCGTGTGGCGGTGCGCCGGATAGGAGACACCATCCGCGCCGAACGCCACGTCGCGGAGCGAGAGCGGCGGCTCCGGCGAGCCCCCCGTGTGCCGCCAGAGCCCCGTCGCCGGCTCGAACCGGTACCACGGCAGCAGCCGCCAGCCGTCGCGCGCGACAACCTCCACGGATCGGACGACGTAATCGAAGACCGTCTCGCTGATGAAGTAGTTGAAGTTCACCCGGACCCAGCCCGGCTTGATCCCCTCGCAGCCGCGGGCGATCTCGCGCTCGAACTGGTGCGACGTCTCGATGTCGATCCCGAGGAGCCGATGGCCGTACGGCCCAGCGCACGAGCAGCCACCCCGAGACTGGATCCCGAACAGGTCGTTGAGGACCGCGACGACGAAGTTGTGGTGGAGGTACCGGTCGTCGTGGCGGATGGTGAACGACACGATCGAGAGCCGCGGCAGCGCCGGGTTGCCGAGGATCTGGATGCCCGGGACGTCGCGCCAGCGGGCGATCGCCCGGTCGATGAAGTCCTCCTCCCGCCGCCGGATCGCGTCGACACCGACCTCCTCCTTCAGCTTGAAGACGAGCCCGGCCCGGATCGATTCGACGATCGCGGGCGTGCCGCCCTCCTCGCGATGCTCGGGATCGTCGAGGTAGACGTGCTCGAGCGGGTTGACGTAGGCGACGGTCCCGCCGCCCGGCGACGTCGGCACGCGGTTCCGGAACAGCTCGCGGCGGGCGACGAGGATGCCCGGCGTGCCCGGGCCGCCGATGAACTTGTGGGGGCTGATGACGACCGCGTCCTTGAAGTCGAGATCGGCCTTGCCGTCGGGAACGCCGGCGTTCGGGCCGGTCCGGGGCGCCGCGCGATGCGGCTCCATCTCGATCTCGACGTAGGGCCCGGCCGCCGCGAAGTCCCAGAACGAGATCGCGCCTTGCTCGTGGAGCAGAACCGAGATCGCCCGCGTGTCGCTGAGGATCCCGGTCACGTTCGAGGCGGCCGAGAAGGACCCGATCTTCAGCGGCCGATCGGCATGCTCGCGGAGCGCCTCCTCGAGCCGCTCCAGCGAGATCCGGCCGTCCTGGTCCTCGCCGATCGTGACCACGTCGACGATCGATTCGCGCCACGGGAGCTCGTTCGAGTGGTGCTCGTACGGGCCGATGAAGACCACCGGCCGCTGCCCCGGCGGGATGTGGGCGCGGAGGCCGAACCGCTCGTCGAGGCCGGCCGGGATCCGCAGCTCCAGCACGCCGACCAGGAGGTTGATCGCCCCGGTCATGCCCGCGCCGGTGAAGATCACGGCGTGGCGCTCCGCCGACCCGCCGACCGCGTCGCGGATGATCGCCCGGGCATCCTCGCGGAAGCGGGTCGTCTGGAGGCCGGTCCCGGACGACTCGGTGTGGGTGTTCGCGTAGAGCGGCAGGACCGCCTCGCGGATCCAGTCCTCGACGAACGTGAGCGCGCGGCCGGACGCCGTGTAGTCGGCGTAGGTCACGCGGCGGAGCCCGAACGGCCCGAGAACGGCCTCGTCGTCGCCGATGACGGACGCGCGGATCCGATCGATGAGCGCGTCGGCGTCCGTGCTGGACTGAGGCTCGGTCACGCGACGCATCGTACGCGGCGCCCTTCCCGCGGCGGGACCGTCCGGTCCGGCGGTGACCGCGCGGCGGACGAACCTGTCGCCTCCCGGCACCAATCCGCCCTACCCTGTTGGCATGCGGATCGCCACCTGGAACGTGAACTCTCTGAAGGCCCGGACGGACGCCGTCGAGAAGTGGCTGGCCCGGGCCCAGCCGGACGTCCTGCTCATGCAGGAGACGAAGCTCGCCGACGCGGACGCGCCCGAGATGCCGTTCCGGATGCTCGGCTACGAGCTCGTCCACCACGGCGAGGGACGCTGGAACGGCGTCGCGATCGCGACCAAGGTCGGCGCGACCGACGTCGTCACGAACTTCGGCGACGGGCCGGTCCGCGACTCGAGTGCCGGCGCGGCGGTGGCCGTGTCCGAGGACGACTTCAACCCGTTCGACGAGGCCCGGATGGTCTCCGCGGTTTGCGG
>DATBGP010000171.1:0-5731 GCA_036557925.1 Candidatus Limnocylindrales bacterium
GCGCGCTCGCCCCCACCGATCTTCTCCTGATCGGCGGTCGCGTGCTCCAGGGCGTCGGGGGCGCGCTCCTCATGGCGAACTCCGCCGCGCTCGTGACCGATGCGTTCCCGCGCCGCGAGCTGGGCCGGGCGCTCGGGATCAACGCGATGGTGATCGGCGTCGGCCAGATCCTCGGACCGATCCTCGGCGGCTGGCTGACGAGCTTCGGCTGGCGGACCGTGTTCTGGTTCAACGTGCCGATCGGGATCGTCGGCACGATCGCGGCCGCGGCGTGGCTCGTCGAGCAAGTCCGGCCGCAGGCACGCAAGCGCTTCGACGTGCCGGGCACCGTCCTCGCGGTCCTCGGCCTGAGCGGGCTGATGGCCGCGCTCGGGTTCGGCGGGATCTACGGCTGGACGACCTGGTGGATCCTTGGCGGCTTCGTGACGTTCCTCGTCGCGCTCCCGGCCTTCGTCCACGTCGAGCGGCGGAGCAAGGACCCCCTCCTCGATCTCGGCCTGTTCCGGAACCGGCTGTTCGCGATGGGCAACCTGACGAGCCTCCTGAACGGGATCGCCCGGAACGGCGTCCTGTTCCTTCTCGTCTTCTACCTCCAGGGGGTGCGGGGGTTCGACCCGGTGACCGCCGGCCTCCTCCTCAGCCCGCTCGCGGTCGGACTCCTCGTCCTCTCGCCGATCAGCGGCGCGATCTCCGATCGGTCCGGCTCGAGGACCCTCGCGACCGCCGGGATGATCGTGACCGGAATCGGCCTGGCCGGACTCGCCCTCACGATCTCGGTCGACACCCCGATCTGGCAGCTCGCCCTCTGGCAGCTGATCGTCGGCGCCGGCTCGGGCCTCTTCGCCTCGCCGAACACGAGCGCCGTCATGGGGGCGGTCCCGGCCGACAAGCGGGGCATGGGCGCCGGCGCCCGGATGATGCTCACCCAGGTCGGCTTCATGGTCTCGATCGCCCTGGCCCTCGGGCTCGTGACGAGCGTGGTGAACCCGGAGGTCCTGCTCGCGGTCTTCTCGGGCGCCCAGACCGGCTCGGCCGGGATCGACCTCGACCCGTTCATCCACGCGCTCCAGCTCGCGTTCGCGGTCGGCGTGGTGTTCTCGATCATCGGCGCGGTCGTCTCGGCGATGCGCGGCGCCCACAGTGCCGAGGAGGAGCTGGGCGCTCCGATCGCGGCCTGACTGGCCGGCCGGCTAGCCCAGCGACGCGAGGTAGCGCAGGAGGGGCGTCCCGACGGCGAACGAGTCGGCGATGACCTTCGGGAGCCTGGGGCTCGTCGCGTCATCGTCCGAGAGCCGCCGCCCGAACGTCACGTTCTTCAGGCGAAGGACCTTCTCGGCGGGGTGATCCGGCGCGAAGCCGGCCGGCATGCGCTTCAGCGACTCGCCGTCGTCGCCGACGTCGCCGAACGCCTTCCGGAACGCGGGCGCCTCGACGATCGCCCGGAAGCCGTCGTAGTCCGTGTCGATCCGCCGTCGGAACGCCGAGATCCACTCCTTGTCCGGGTGCCAGACCCCGCCGCCCACGTAGATCTCGCCCGGCTGGAGATGGAAGTACCCGCCGCTCGCATGGACGCTCTCCGTGTGCGATCGGCCGGTCGCGGCGTCGATGCCGTCGCCGGCCCACGAGAAGCTCGCGGCGACGTGCGTCTTGTAGGGCGACTTGTCCTTCGAGAACCGGGTGTCGCGGTAGATCCGGAAGGGCGACTTCGCCGGGTCCGCGTGGAGCGGCAGGTCCCGGGCACGGAACTCCGCCTCGACCGCGACGCAGAGCTCCTCCAGCGGCTCCTTCAGGAGTCGCTCGTATTCGGCCTTGCGCGGCTGGAACCAGCTCCGCTCGTTGTTCGCGGCGAGGTCGGCGAGGAACTGGATGGCCTCCGGGCGGAAGCCGGTGAAGGCGGGTGCGGCGACGGCCATGACGGATCTCCTTCGAAAACGCGCCGACTCTACTCTGGCTGGCTCATCCGCCGGTTACCGCTCGGGCGAAGAGTCACGTCCGATCCTGGAAGCTGTTGATCCACAGCCACCAGAACGACGCAATCGAACCGATCACGAGGATCAGGCCCAGGCTGATCGACCGCCGGCGCCGAGAGCCGCCGGCGAACAACAGGCCGAAGGCCAGGACGGCGACTCCGCCCACGAACGCGACGACGATGAGGTCGAGCCCTGTCTGGAGGCTCATCAACCAGTGGATCCGACGACCAGTGCCGCGTTCAGCCCGCCGAACCCGAACGAGGTCGAGAGGATCCGGCGGTACTCGCCCCCGCGGGCCTCGTGCAGCAGGCCCGGAAGCAGCGAACCGATCTCCGGTTCGGGCTCGTCGAGGTTGACCGACGCGGGCACCCAGCCGTCGCGGAACGCCAGGGCGGCGATCCCGGCCTCGATCGCGCCCGAGGCGCCCAGGGGATGGCCGTACAGCGCCTTGGTCCCGCTGACCGGCACCGTCGCCGCTCGGTCGCCCAACGCCAGCGCGATCGCGCGCGCCTCGGCGATGTCCCCCAGCGGCGTCGACGAAGCATGCGCGCTCACCCAGTCGATCTCCTCGGCCGCCACCCCCGCGTCCTCGAGGGCAATCGTCGCCGCCCGCCCGGCCTCACGACCGTCCGCACGCGGCTGGACCATGTGGTGCGCATCCGAGGTCGCGCCGTAGCCCATCAGCTCCGCGTACGGCTCCGCGCCGCGGGCACGCGCGACCTCCTCGGCCTCGAGGACCAGCAGCGTGGCCCCTTCGCCCATCACGAACCCGTCGCGGCCGGCATCGAACGGCCGGCAGGCCTCGCCGGGGTCGTCGTTCCGTCCGCCGGACAGCGCCCGGATGATGTCGAACGCCCCGAACGCCAGGGAGCTCAGCGGCACCTCCGCGCCGCCGGCGATCGCCGCGTCCACCTCGCCGTTCCGGATCGCGTTCAGCGCCTCGCCGAGGGCAACGGCCCCCGATGCGCAGGAGTTCGCCGTCGAGAGGATCGGCCCGCGGACCTCCAGGGCGATCCCGAGGTTCGCCGGCGCGGCGCCGCCGAACACCGCCAGCGCGAGGTTCGGCGCCACGGCCTTGATCCCGCGGTCCAGGTAGCGCTCGTGCTGGTCCTCCGCGTAGGCGATCCCGCCGAGGGCGCTGCCGAGGAAGATCCCGATCCGGTCCCTGGCGGCAGCGCCAGGTTCGCCCGGCCGCAGCCCGGCGTCCTCGAGCGCCAGCTGCCCGGCCACCAGCCCGAACTGGCTGAACCGGTCCATCTGACGAGCGTGCTTCGGCGGCATCCAGGCGAGCGGGTCGAAGTCGTCGACCTGGGCGGCGACCTGGCTCCGGAACGGCGACGGGTCGAACCGGTCGATCCGCTTGATCGGCGAGCAGCCAGCGCGGAGGCCGGCGCGGAACGCCTCCACGCCGGTCCCGATCGCGGTGATCGGGCCGATGCCGGTGATCCAGACGCGTCGTCGGTCGTTCATGACCGGTGTTGCGTCGTGGGTCGGTGTCCGGACGCGGGCTCGCCGGACGCCAGCGCCTCGGCCAGCGCCCGGAACGAGGCGAGCGTCCGGCCGGCGATCGGGCGGGTGAAGAGCCGATCGATCGTCGCGGCCCAACCGGGGACGCGGGGCCGGAAGTCGTGGTCGATCTCGACCCGGGCGCAGCCGTCCGGCCGGTCCTCGATCCGCCAGGTCACGTCCATCCCGTTCGTTGCGCCGCCGCGATGGAGGAACCGCAGCCGGCGCGTCTCGGCCTCCCACCAGGTCAGCGACTGCCAGGCGACGGGCAGGCTCAGTCCGAGCACCGGCACGAGCGGGCGGCGGGCCACGAACCGGACGAACAGGCGGCCATCGGCATCCGCCGGCGCCAGGGGAACCGCCGCGAGGTAGTGGGGGAGCAGTCGCGGCCAGCGCTCGACGTCCCGGGCGAGCCGGAACACGAGGTCGGCGGGGGCTGCGACGTCGATCCCGATCGTGCTCTTCACGCCGGCTCCGTCGCCGTGCCGGCGCGGCGGGCGAACGCGAGCGCTACGCCGAGCGCGGCGATCTCGACGAGCCGGACGTTCGCGAGCTCGTCACGCGACAGCCAGCGGGCGGCGTCGGTCGTGCCGTCGACCTCGTCGCGGAGCATGCCCCCGGTTGGTCGGACGTGGTAGAGGATCCCGAGGAAGTGGAGGTCGGCGCCGCCTGCGGCCCGGGAGTGCGGGTAGACGTGCGAAAAGATCCCGGCGACGTCCTCGATCTGGCCGGTGAGCCCGGTCTCCTCCTCGAGCTCGCGGAGGACCGCCTCGTCCGGATGCTCGCCGAAGTGCACGCCGCCGCCCGGGAGCGTCCAGGCGCCGACGTCGACCTCGACCGCGGAGAGCCGCGCGAGCAGCATCCGGCCGGCGTCGTCGGTGCACAGCGCGTAGGCACCGAGCCGGGTTCGGCCCGCGCGTTCGGCCGGGCCGGGCTTGATCCGGCCGGTCTCGGTCATGGCCGAAGCAGGCCGGCGAGATAGCTCGGATCGAGGGCTCGCGACGCGGGAACCAGGTCGCCGATCACGAGACCCATCGTCTCACGGACGACGTGCCGGCTCGCGAGGCGACGCGCCGTGTAGTCGAACAGCGGCGGCACCTCGAGGAACGCCTGGATCATCAGGCTGACCATGTCCTTCGAGCGGGTTCGGCGGGCGTAGCGCTCGTCGTAGGCACGCAGGGCGTCGGCGTCGCCGGCGAGGTGGCGGTCCGCGGCGTCCACGGCGACCTCGGCCATCCGGAGCGATCGATGGAGGCCCTCGCCCGTGAACGGGTCGATGAACCCCGCGGCGTCGCCGACCAGCAGCCAGTCCGCGCCGCTGCGTCTGGTGACCCGGGCACCGACGGGTGACGCGCCCTCGATTGCATCGCAGATCCGGGGCGCGCTCCAGGGCACCGGGTCGTCCGGGGCCGGGGGGATCGCCGTCATGACGGCTCGGGCGACGGCCTCGGCACCGACGCGTCGAAGCTGCTCCCGCCGACCCCGGCTCGCGAGGACGATCCCGACGTTGACCCGGCCGCCCGGCACCGGCGCGAGACCCACGTACCCGCCATCGAACACGATCATCCTGGCGTCCCGCGGGGCACGCGGCTCGGGATCCTCCACGTGGAAGGTCAGGGCGGATCGTTCGCCGAGCGGCGGCCGTCGAGCCACGCCGGCCTCCCGGGCAACGACCGAGCGCAGGCCGTCCGCGCCGACGACGAGTGCCGCGTTCACGACCGAGCCGTCCCCGAGCGCCGCCCGTCCGCCGTCGATCGATCGAACGGTCGTGCCCTCCCGGACCTCCGCGCCCGCGACCTGGGCGAACCCCAGGAGCACCGGATCCAGCGCCGAGCGATCCAGCCCGACCGGAGCCCGCGCCAGCGAGCCGTCGTCGCCGTAGGTGAGTCGGAACCGTGCGCCCGAGGGCGTCTCGACACGCATCGCCGGGGTCCGTCGCGCGACGCGCTGGAGATCCTCCGTCGCGAGACCCAGCCGGCGGAGCGCGTCGACGGTCGCGGGCGACGTGAAGACGCCGCACGCACGCCAACGCCAGGCCGGCGCCCGCTCGACCAGCAGGACGTCGCGGCCGCGCCGGGCGAGCCCCGTCGCGACGGCGGCGCCGGCCGGACCACCGCCGACGACCAGGACGTCTCGGGTCTCCATCGGGGCAGGGTAGCGGTCGGGGCCGGAGCGCGGCACCCCGGCGCCCGGCGCGGCCGTTCAGCGCGCCGCGATCGCCACGCGGTGGCCGGCGATCGCGGAGAACGTCGCCA
>DATBGP010000172.1:0-15772 GCA_036557925.1 Candidatus Limnocylindrales bacterium
TCCTCGCGGCGATCCGCCGGAAGGTCGACGCGGAGGTCGACCTGACGCCGGACCAGGACACGGCCGTCGCAGCGATCCGCGGCGACCTCGCCCGCGCGACGCCGATGCTCCGGCTCCTCCAGGGCGACGTCGGCAGCGGCAAGACGGCGGTCGCGGCCTGGGCGCTCGGGGCGGCGGCGCTGAGTGGCCGGCAGGGAGCCCTCCTCGCGCCGACCGACCTCCTCGCCCGGCAGCATCACGCGACCCTCGCCGGGCTCCTCGAGGGCGCCGGCGTCGCCGTCGAGCTCCTGACCGGCTCCCAGACGGCCGCCGTCGCGAGCCACGTCCGGGACCTCGTGAAGTCGGGCCAGGCGCCGGTCGTCGTCGGAACGCACGCCCTGATCCAGGAGCGGGTCGAGTTCGCCCGGCTCGGCGTGGTCGTGATCGACGAGCAGCATCGCTTCGGCGTCGAGCAGCGCGGCCAGCTCGAGGCGAAGGCCGGCGGTCATGCGCCGCACGTCCTCCTGATGACCGCGACGCCGATCCCGCGGACGCTCGGCCAGGTGCTGTACGCCGACCTTGACGTCTCCGACCTCCGGACGCCGCCGGCGGGCCGGATCCCGATCCGGACGGGGATCCGCCATCCCGACCAGCTTGCGTCGACCTGGGAGCGCGTCCGGCAGGAGGCCGCGACGGGGCATCGAACGTTCGTCGTCGTGCCGCTCATCGACGAGGCCGAGCCGGACGCCGGCGGCAGCGAACCGGCCACGATCTTCGATTCGTCGGCGCCGGCGGCCGAGGCGGAGGCCGTCCGGCTCCGCGCACTCCTCGCGCCGCTCCGGGTGGGGATGGTCCACGGCCGGATGAAGGCGGTCGATCGCGATGCCGAGATGGCCCGCTTCCGGGACGGTGACCTTGACGTGATCGTCGGGACCACCGTCGTGGAGGTCGGGGTCGACGTCACGGAGGCGACGATGATGGTCGTCGAAGGCGCCGACCGGTTCGGCCTCGCCCAGCTCCATCAGCTCCGGGGCCGCGTCGGTCGCGGCACCGCGGAGAGCTTCTGCGTCCTCGTGTCCGACTCGACCGACGAGACCGCCCAGGCCCGCCTGAAGGCCGTGGCGGAGATCCGCGACGGGTTCGAGCTGGCCGAGAAGGACTTCGAGCTCCGCCGCGAAGGCGACGTCCTCGGCCTCGCCCAGTCCGGCCTGCCGCGGCTTCGCGTCGCGTCGCTCCAGGATCGCGACCATGTCGCCCTCGCGCGTCGGGCGCGGGAGCACGCGGAGGCCCTCCTCGACGACGCCGGCCGGCTCGGCTCGGACGCCGTCCCGCTCCTCCGCGAGCTGGAGCACGGCTGGCTCGAACGGGTCTGGGTCGGCGAGCCCGAGAGCGGCGCGTAGCCGGTGGCCGACGCCGGACGGGTCATTGCGGGGACGGCGAAGGGAGTCCGGCTGCGCGCTCCCGGGCCGGGCACCCGGCCGCTCGCGGATCGCGTGAAGCAGACCCTCTTCGCGATCCTCGAGCCGGACCTGGACGGGGCCCGGGTGCTGGACCTCTTCGCCGGCAGCGGCGCGGGCGGGATCGAGGCGCTGTCGCGCGGCGCGGCCGCGGCGACGTTCGTCGAGAAGGACGCGGGCGCGGCCGCCGTTGTCGAGGCAAATCTCCGGGCGACGAACCTCGCCGGGGACGACGCCGTCATCATCCGGGCGGACGTCCTCCGCTGGCTCGACGGCGGCCCGTACGGCGCACCGTTCGACGTCGTCCTCCTCGACCCGCCCTATGCCGACACCGAGCTGCTCCGGCGCGTCCTCGCGATCCTCGGCGCCCCCGACGCGCCCCTCGCCGACGACGCCCGGGTCGTCGCCAAGCACTTCTGGCGCGACCGACCGCCCGGTCGGATCGGTATGCTGGCCGTCGAGCGCGATCGCCGGTTCGGCGAGACGGCGCTCACGTTCTACCGTCGCTCCGATCGCGAGGAGGTCGCCGAGCCCCGATGACGATCGCGGTCTATCCCGGCTCGTTCGACCCGATCACGAACGGTCACCTCGACGTGATCGGCCGGGCCGCCGGCGTCTTCGAGCGGGTGATCGTCGCCGTCCTCGCGAACCCGCGGAAGCTGCCGCTGCTCGCGGTCGACGAGCGGGTGGCGGTCATCCGGGCGTCGTTGGGCGAGGAGCCCGGCCTGGACGCGTCCCGGATCGATGTCGACACCTTCGACGGGCTGACGGTCGACTTCTGCCGGAAGGTCGGCGCGGGCTTCATCGTCCGGGGGCTGCGGGCGATCAGCGACTTCGAGAGCGAGATGCAGCTCGCCCACAACAACCGGCGGCTGGCGCCCGCCGTCGACACCGTGTTCTTCATGACCGCCGTCGAGCACGGCTACGTGTCGTCGTCGCTGGTCCGCGAGATCGCCTCGTTCGGCGGGGACGTCTCGGGGATGGTCCCGACGGCGGCGATCGACGCGCTCCGGCGGTCGGCCGCCGTGCGATAATCCCCCGGACGCCCAGGCGGCGCGGCCCGACCCTCGTCGCCGGCGATCGATCGACGCCACGGAGGGCACTCCGATCGACATCATCTTCCTCGTCGAGCGCCTCGAGTCGATCATCGCGAACGGCAAGAAGCTCCCCCTCACGAACAACGTCGTCGTCGACCAGGCGGCGGCCCTCGGCTTGATCGACGAGCTGCGCGTCGCCGTCCCCGAGGAGGTTCGCGCGGCGAAGCGGATCAACTCCGAGGGTGAGCGGATCATCGAGAAGGCCCAGGAAGAGGCCGAGCGGATCGTCGCCCGGGCGCAGGAGCAGGCGGCGTTCCTCATCGACGAGCGGGGTCTCACCCAGCAGGCCGAGGCCGAGAGCCGGCGGATCATCGGCGAGGCCGAGGGCGACGCCGAGGAGGTCCGTCGCGGCGCGGACGAGTACGCGGTCAACGTGCTCGTCGGGCTCGAAGGCGACGTCGTGAAGACGCTCCAGAGCATCAAGAAGGGCATCGAGCTCCTCGACTCCCGCCGGACCGACCTCCGAGCGGACGAGCACAACGGCGTGAACCACGACGACGCGCTCGACGACGAGATCGCGATCGACATCGACGAGGACGAGGCCGCCGCCGCGACCGCCCGGCGATGACCCCCGCCGGGCGGGGCGAAGGGGTCCGCCCCGCCGACGATCAACCGCTGCTCTGGAACGTCGCCGGCCTCCTCGGCGAGCCGCCCGGCGCCGTGCGCGACTACGCGTTCGACGGCGTCACGATCGACCTGGGCGAGGACCTCCGGCTCGCGGGGCCGATCTCCGGCCGCGTCCACCTGTCGCGGACGAACCGCGGCCTGATCGTCGACGCGGACGCGACGACCTCGCTCGCGGAGCCATGCGCGCGCTGCCTCCGCGACATCACGGTCCCCATCGAGATCGAGATCGAGGCGGAGGCGCTGCCCTCGATCGACCTCCAGACCGGCGCGCCGATCCGCCCCACCCAGGAGGAGATCGACGAGGACCCGATCCGGCTCACCGACCACCACGAACTGGACCTGGAGCGGCCGATCCGCGAGGCGATCCAGCTGGCCGAGCCGATCTCGCCGCTCTGCCGCGAGGACTGTCCCGGTCTCTGCCCGATCTGCGGCGAACGTCTCGAGGAAGGCGCACACGACCACCCGGACGAGGACATCGACCCTCGGCTCGAGGCCCTGAAGGCCTTTCGTCCCGAGTAGTCTCCGCGTTCCGGGGCCTGCCGGAGCGGCACCACGATCTTCGGCTCGTCCGACGATTGCCCGCCCATCGAGCGTTGCGTCCTCGGTCGCCGACTGCTTCGACGGTTCGTGCGCCTGGCGACCGAATCGTCGTCGGCTGGTCGGTTCCGGGGTCCGAACCCGGCGCTCCCTCGACGCAGTGCCCGCTCACCGAGCAGCTGTCGCGCGGCGACCGGCCTTCGACGCCCGACGCCGCCGGTCGACGACCTCACCGGTCTCCTCGGTCGCGTTCGGGCGGCCCATCCGGTACACTCCGCGCTCGACCCGCCGGCGAGGCGGGATCCTCGGCGTGTCGCGGACCCTCGGCCGCCCCGATCAGCAGATCCTGGACCCGACATCGAAGGAGACCACGGACCGTGGGTGTTCCGAAGCGACGCGTCTCGCACGCCCGCCAGGGCGAGCGCCGCGCGCACCTGGCGCTGAGCGTGCCGCAGCTCGTGGAGTGCGACCACTGCCATGAGCCCAAGCTGCCGCATCACGTCTGCCCGAACTGCGGCTGGTACAACGGCCGCCAGGCGATCGAGCTGAAGCAGACGGCGACCGACTCCGCCAACTGAGGTGGTCGCCGAGCTCGGACGACCGATCCCGTCGCGCGCCGGCGCCGCGCCCGACGACGGCCGCGGCGTCACGATCGCGGTCGACGCGATGGGCGGGGACCACGGCCCCAGCGAGGTCGTCCCCGGGGCGATCGACTACGCCCGCCAGAACGTCCGCGACCGCCTGATCCTCGTCGGCGACGAGGGCATCGTCCGCGGGATCGCCGGCGACCTGCCGTCGAACGTGGAGATTCGCCACGCGTCCGAGGTCGTGGGGATGGACGAGCACCCGGCAATGGCCCTCCGCGAGAAGAAGGACTCGACGATCCTCGTTGCGATGGACCTCGTGAAGCGCGGCGAGGCCGATGCGCTGGTCACCGCGGGTCACACCGGCGCCGGGATGGCCGCGGCGGTCCTCCGGCTGGGCCGCCTGCCGGGCGTGGACCGGCCGGCCCTGGCCGTCCAGCTGATCACCGACGGCGGCACGCTCGTCCTCCTCGACATCGGGGCGAACCCGGACTCGAGCGCCGAGAACCTGGCCCAGTACGCCCGGATGGGCTCGATCTTCAGCGAGCGCGTCCTCGGCGTTCGCACCCCGCGCGTCGCCCTGCTCTCGATCGGCGAGGAGAAGGGCAAGGGCGACCTCCGAATCCAGGGTGCGACGGACCTCCTCGACCAGACCGACCTCCACTTCGTCGGCAACGTCGAGGGCAAGGACCTCACGAAGCACCAGGCCGACGTCGTCGTCTGCGACGCGGTCGTCGGCAACGTCGTGATCAAGTTCTTCGAGGGCCTCTCGGGCTTCATCTTCGACCTCTGGCGGCGCGAGTTCCGGGGCTCGCTCCGGGGCAGGGTCGCGGGTCTCCTGATGCGGCCGAGCATCGAGCGGATCCGGGGCGTCTTCGACTACGAGCGGGTCGGGGGGTCCGTCCTGCTCGGTGTCCGCGGGACCGTGATCATCACCCACGGCCGGGCGCGACGGCGGATGATCGGCTTCGGCGTGGGCGTGGCGGCGACGATGGCCCGGACGCGCGTCCCGGAGATGATCGGCGAGGCGCTCCGGCCCGCCGGCGCGGCGCCGACGACCGCGGACGGCGCCCCGGGCGCCCCGGACGTCGCGGGCGATGATGGAGCGCCCGCGGCCACCCTCGAGCCGGCCACGTGAGCGGGCCCGAGCTCTCGGTCAACCGCGGCGTCGTCGACGAGATCGTCCGCCTCGCGGCCCTCGAGATCCCCGGCGTCGCGCGCGTCTCGCGCGGCGGCCCGGCCTGGCGAACGTGGCTCGCCGGACCGCCCGTCGTCACCCACTGCTCCGACGCGGGCGTCCGCGTCCGGGTCTGGATCGTCGCCCGGCCCGGGCAGGCCCTCGTCGACCTCGTGGAGGAGGTCCGCGGGGCCGTCGGCTCGGCCGTCGAGCGGCTGCTCGGCCTGCGGCTCGAGTCGGTCACGGTCACCGTCGATGGCGTCGGCGCCTGAGGGCGGGCCGGGAGCGGATCGCGTTCGCGCGCTCCGGGCCGGCCGCCGCCTCGCGCTGGCGGCGGTGTTCGAGGCCGACTTCGGCCAGCGGACCGCGACGGCCATCCTGGAGCGCCACCTGACGGAGTCCGAGAGCGACCCGCGAGCCACCGACCTGGCCCGACGACTGGTGGGAATCGTGGTCGATCACCGGGACACGATCGACGCCGAGATCGCCCGGACGGCACCCCAGTATCCGGTCGGCGGACTGGCCCCCATGGACCGCTCCCTCCTCCGTTGTGCGATCGGTGAGGTGCTACACTCGCCGACGCCGGCCCGGGTGGCGATCGCCGAATGGGTCGAGCTCGCGCGGACCTACAGTGGAGACCCGATGCGGCGCCTCATGAACGGCGTTCTCGGGCGGATCGCCAGCACGGTCGGCCGGTAGCCGGCTCCAGCTCCGAGGAGGGAGTCTCAGTGTCCACCACGTACGAGCGGCTGAAGAAGCTCGTGGTCGAGCAGCTTGGCGTCGAGGAGGACGAGGTCAAGCCCGAGGCGTCGTTCGTCGACGACCTGAATGCCGACTCGCTGGACCTCGTCGAGCTGATCATGAGCCTCGAGGAGGAGTTCGGGACCGAGATCTCCGACGAGGACGCCGAGAAGATCCGGACCGTCCAGGACGCGGTCGACTACATCGACGAGCGGTCCTCCTAGGCCGCACCCGCAGGGAGCCGTGCGACCCGCCGCCGCGCTCGCGGAACGGCTGGGTCTCCCCGTCGGCGATTCTGACCTCATCACCCAGGCGCTCGTCCACACGAGCTGGCTGCACGAGCACCCCGACGATGCAGCCGGGCACAACGAGCGGCTCGAGTTCCTCGGCGATGCGGTCGTCAACCTGGCGATCTCGGACGGGCTGTTCGCGGCCCATCCCGCCGACGACGAGGGGATCCTCAGCGCCCGACGAGCCTCGATCGTCTCGACCGTGGGGCTCGCGCGCCTCGCGAACCGGATCGACCTGGGGCCCTCGCTCTACCTCGGCGAGGGCGAGGCCCAGCGCGGTGGACGCCGGCGGCCGTCGATCCTCGCCTCCGCTTTCGAGGCCCTGGCCGGGGCGCTGTATCTCGAGATCGGCTTCGACGCCACGGCTGCCTGGCTGACGGGCCTCGCCGCGCGCGAGATCGCGATGGACGCGCCGGTCTCGAGCCTGAAGAGCCCGAAGAGCCGGCTCCAGGAGTTCACCCAGCGCCAGACCGGGTCGCGGCCGGAGTACCACGTCGTCGACGCCACCGGGCCCGACCACGAGAAGCTGTTCCAGGTCGAGGTCATCGTGGAGGGGCGGTCGCTCGGGACCGGGTCCGGGCCCTCGCGCCGCGTGGCGGAGACGGCCGCCGCCCAGCGGGCGATCGAGGTGCTGCGGACCGAGACCGACGGGCAGCTCGCGGCCGACCTCGGCGGTGGCGATGGGCGGGCGCGCACCCGGAGCGCCGCTCGGGGGACGCCGGCCGTGCCCGTCGTGGCCGATGGCGCGGTCGACCCCTCGAACGGCTCGACCCGGTCCGGAGCGGCGGCGAAGCCGACCCGGCGGGGGAAGCCGCCGGCCTCGCCGACGCGCTCCGCGGGCCGCCGTCGATGACCGCTCCCGCCCGCCTGCTCGCGCTCCGGCTCCAGGGCTTCAAATCGTTCGCCGAGCGGACGAACGTCGAGTTCGGACCCGGGATCAGCGCCGTCGTGGGGCCGAACGGCTCGGGCAAGAGCAACCTCGCCGACGCGCTCCGGTGGTCGCTCGGGGAGCAGGGCCGCGCGCTCCGGAGCCGGAAGTCGGAGGACGTGATCTTCGCCGGCTCCGAGAAGCGCGCTGCCCTCGGCATGGCGGACGTCACGCTCGTGCTCGACAACGCGGATGGGCTCCTCCCGGTCGACTACACGGTGCTGGAGCTGGGCCGGCGGCTCTATCGGAGCGGTGAGAACGACTACCTGCTGAACAAGCAGCGGATCCGGCTCCGCGATCTCGTCGACCTCCTCGACGGCGCGCATCTGGCCGACAACGCGTTCCTGTTCATCGGCCAGGGCATGGTCGACCAGGCGCTGGCCCTCCGCCCCGAGGAGCGCCGGCCGCTCTTCGAGGAGGTCGCCGGCGTCCGGCGCCATGAGCGTCGCCGCCGCAAGGCCGAGGAGCAGCTCACCGAGTCCGAGGCGAACCTCGCACGCGTCGAGGACATCCTCGCGGAGCTCCGGCCGCAGGCCCGCCGGCTCGCCGCCCAGGCGGAGCAGCAGACCACCCGCGTCACCGCCGGGGACGAGCTCGCGAACGCGCTCCTGCTCGTCGCCCACGCCCGCTGGCACGAGGCGGCCGGTGCGGCCGGCGTCGCCGCCGCGCGCGTGGACCGCGAGCGGGCGGCCGCCGACCAGGCGATGAGCGAGCTCCAGGCGGCCGAGGAGGTCGCCGCGACGATCGCCGGCGAGCTGAGCGAGCGCGCGGCGGCGGAGCGGGAGCGCCTGGCCACGCATGAGGCCGCGCGGACGGCGGTCACCGAGCTCCGGCTCCGCGAATCGCGCCTCGCGGGCGACCTGGAGGCGATCGAGCGCGATCGGCGGAGGCTCGTCGACGAGCGGAGCGCGGCGGACGGATCGCTCGCGACCCAGCGTCGATCGCTCGCGCTGCCGGTGCCGCCGCGGGATCTCGAGCTGGATGCCGCGCTCGCGGAAGCCGATCGGCTCCTCGCCGAGGCGAACGGGGAGCTTGCGTCGCTGCGCGCCGCGACCCGGGCTCGGGGCGAGGAGGCCGCCGCGATCCGGCGAGCCGAGACGGCACGCCAGGCGGAGGCCGAGACCGCCCGGCGACGGCTGTCCGAGGCGGAGCGGCGGCTGGAGGCGGAGCGAGCGGCGGCCGCGGAGGTCGACGGGAGACGGGGAGAGCTCGACGGCCGCGCATCCGAGGCGTCGAGGGCGCTGTCCGCGTCCGTCCAGGCCGCCGAGGCCGCGGCGCGGGACCTGGAGGCCGCCCGGGCGGCGGCGGTGGAAGCGGACGCGCGGCGTCGGTCGTCGGAAGAGCGCCAGTCGACGGTCGCGGCGGCACTCGCCGCGCAGGGGGCACGGCTCGAAGCCCTCGACGCCCGCCTCCGCGAGGACGAGGAGCGCGGGATCGCGAAGGCCGCCCGGCGTCGGGGTGGCCGCCGTCTCGACGATCAGCTGCAGGTCGAGCCGGCCCTGCGTGCCGCCGTCGAGGCCACGCTGGACGAGCTCTCCCGCGCCTATCTCGTCGACGGCTCCGCGGCGGAAGGGCTCGCGACCGAGCGCGGCTTCCTCGTCGTCCGGGAGCGCGCGACCGAGGATCCGCCGGCGGCCGACGCGGCGACCCGCCGGTTCCTCGACCGGCTGGCCGCGTCCGGCGGTTCGATCCTCGCCGATGCGCTCCGCCGCGACCCCACGCGAGCGGTCGGCCGGATCCTCTCGCACGCCGCGGTCATCGACGACCTCGCCACCGCCCTGACGCTCCAGCCCGACCTGCCAGCGGGTTGGTCGATCGCGACCCGGGACGGCGGCGCCGTCGTCACGCAGCTCGCAGTTCGCCTCGGTCGGGGCGACGCGCCGCTGGAGCGGCGCAGCGAGGCCGAGCGCCTGCGGACCGAGGTCCAGCGCCTCGCGGCGGAGGCCGCGGCAGCGACGAACGAAGCGGCGGCCGCCCGGGAGGTCGCCGATCGGGCCCGTGCAGCGGCCGAGGCGGCGGCGGCGGCCGAGCATCGGGCCGGCGCCGAGCGGCGTCGCGCGGAGGACGCCGAACGAGCCGCGGCGCGCGAGCTCGAGGCGGTCGCCCGCGAATCGGGCTGGCATGCAGCCCAGATCGAGCGCCTCGAGAGCGACGTCGAGAGGGCGCGGTCGGTTTCGCAGACGCTCCAGGGAGCGGGACTCTGGGACGGCGATGCTGCGCCGGCCGACGGCGATGCTGCGCCGGCCGGCGGCGCTGCCACGTCGCCCGCCGGTGCGATCGCGTCCCGCGGCGCCGACGAGACCGCCGCGCTCGCCACCTGGGAGACGCGCGCCGCCGATCTCCGGGCGCGGCGCGACCGGCTGGCCGCAGAGCAGGCGTCCGCCGATGCCGGCCGTCGCGAGGTCGAGGGCCGGCGCGCGCGGGCCGAGGCGACGGTCGCGATGGACGAGGACCGGATCGCCCGCGCCGAGCGCGACCTGGCGACGCTCGGGGAGCGTGCGGAGGCGATCGCCGCGGACCAGCGGGCGATCGCCTCCGAGCTGGCCGGCCTCGTCGAGCGCGAGCAGCGAGCCGCCGCCGCGCTGGCGGAGACCCGGGCCGCCGATGCCGCGGACCGCGACCGCCTCGGTTCGGCGGAGCGGACCGCCGCGGCCGCCCGCGATCGGCTCCGGGCGGCCGACGAGCGGCTGCGCGCCGCGGATCGATCCGACCTGGAGGCGCGGCTGGGTCGCGATTCGCTCCGCGAGCAGCTCCTGGTCGAGCTGGCGGGGCTCGGGGAGCTCGGCCGACGGCGTCTCGAGGCCGAGGCGGGCGTCGTCCCGGTGGCCGTCGGACCGGGACGGCCGGACCCGCCGGACGATGAGCGGCCGATCACCGGCGGACCCGCGGGGAGCGGCGAGCTCGAAGCCGAACCGGACGAGGCCGCCGCCCTCGAATCGGCCCTCGATGCCGTCGCACCCCGGTGGGCCGCCGAGGCGCCCGCCGCCGAGGCGCCGAGCCCCGGCCGCCTCGCGACCCTCCGCCGCCGGTACCACGAGCTCGGCGCCGCCAACCCGTTCGCGGTCGAGGAGTACGACGAGCTCCGAGGCCGGCTCGAAAGCCTCGAGACGCAGCAGACCGATCTCCGCTCCGCGATCGACAAGACCCGCCAGCTGATCGCCGAGCTGAACACGATGATCGCGGACCAGTTCCGGACGACGTTCGCGGCCCTCGAGACCGCATTCGATGCCCGTTTCCAGCAGCTGTTCGGTGGCGGCTTCGCCCGCCTGTCGCTCACGGACCCCGACGACCTCTCCTCGACCGGCGTCGAGATCGTCGCCCGGCCGCCGGGCAAGAAGGCCCAGGCGCTCTCGATGCTGTCGGGCGGCGAGCGGGCGCTGACCGCGGTCGCTCTCCTCTTCGCGATGCTCGAGGTTCGACCGGTGCCGTTCTGCGTGCTCGACGAGGTCGACGCCGCGCTCGACGAGGCGAACGTCGGGCGGTTCTCGGAGGCGCTCCGCGGCCTCGCCGATCGGACCCAGTTCGTCGTGATCACCCACAACCGGGGCACGATCGAGGCAGCCGACGCCCTGTACGGCGTGACGGTCGGCGACGACTCGGTGAGCCGGGTGATCAGCCTCCGGCTCGACGAAGCCCGGGCGATCGCGGATCGCCAGCGCGGAGAGCGGCTGGCGAGCGCGAACGGCAACGGCCACGCGGCGGAGCCGGCGACGGACGAGCTCGCCGGGGTCGGCTGATGTTCTGGCGGCGGAAGCGTGAGGAGCAGCCGGCCGAGGCCGCTCCGGACGAGGCGCCCCCCGAGCCCGATCTCGACGCCCCCGAGCCGGGCCCGGCCGACTTCGGCGCCGATTCGATCGTCGCCGAGCCCGAGGCGGGGCCGGTCGCGCCTTCGCCTGCGCCCCCGCCTGCGCCGGGCCTCCCGCCGGCAGCAACGACTCCAGCCCCACCCGCGAACGCCGAGCCCACCCTGGAGTCCCTCAGCCCCCTCGCGCGGGCCGCCGCCTTCAAGCCCCTGTTCGCCGACTCCGACGAGGAGATCGAGGAGGCCCTCGAGCACGGCCTCGAGCGCACCCGCGGGGGCTTCATGGACCGCCTGCGCGGCGCGCTCGCCGCCGGTCCCGACGGCCCGTCCTGGGACGACGTCGAGGAGACCCTGATCGCCGGCGATGTCGGTGCGGCGCTCGCGATGGACGTGGTGGAGCGGGCCCGGAAGCGTCGCGATCCGGGCGGGGCGGAGGCCGCCGTCCGCGCGGAGCTCGCGGCCCTGCTGGTCCAGCGGGACCCGCACTGGACACCGCGAGCCGGGGGACCCGGTCAGCCCGCGATCGTCCTGATCGTCGGCGTCAACGGCACCGGCAAGACGACGACGATCGGCAAGCTCGCGACCCGCTACACGCACGAGGGCCGGAAGGTCCTCCTCGCGGCCGCCGACACCTTCCGCGCCGCCGCGATCGACCAGCTCATGATCTGGGCGGATCGGGCAAGCGTGCCCGTCGTCTCCCACGCGCCCGGCGCGGACCCCGGAGCCGTGGTCTACGACTCGCTCGACGCCGCCGTGGCTCGCGGCATGGACCTCGTGATCGCCGACACGGCCGGGCGCCTCCACACGAAGGCGAACCTGATGGACGAGCTCACGAAGATCCGCCGGATCGTCGACAAGCGCCTGCCCGGCGCCGAGCCGGAAACCCTCTTCGTCCTCGACGCGACGACCGGTCAGAACGGGCTCCAGCAGGCGAAGGCCTTCCACGAGGCGGTGGGGCTGACGGGGATCGTCCTGACGAAGCTCGATTCGACCGCGAAGGGCGGGATCGTCTTCGCGATCGAGCACGATCTCGGCGTCCCGGTCCGGTTCGTCGGAGTGGGGGAGCAGGCGACCGACCTCCTGCCGTTCGATCCCGAGGGCTTCGTCCAGGCCCTGTTCGCCTGACGCGCGCCGCGGCGCTGCGCCCGTGCACCGGACCATCGTCCGGATGGCCGGCGACGGGACCTGCGCTACACTTCGCCCGCCTCGGTGCGTCAGAACCCGCGCACCACCCGGACGCTGCCGCCTCCGCGCGTCGACGCCCGGTCCTCCACCTCGACGGAGTCGCAGTCCAACCGTGTTCGACACCCTGAGTGAGCGCCTGCGCCGGACCCTCGCCGACCTGACCGGACGCGGCCGCGTCACGGAGGCGGACGTCGATGCCGCGATGCGCGAGATCCGGCTGTCGCTGCTCGAGGCCGACGTCAACTTCAAGGTCGTCAAGGACTTCATCGCCCGCGTCCGCGAGAAGGCGGTCGGCGCCGAGATCCTCCAGAGCCTGACCGCCGGTCAGCAGATCGTGAAGATCGTCCACGACGAGCTCGTGGAGCTGCTCGGGGCGGGCGACCGGACGTTCCACCTCACCGGCAATCCCGCCGTCGTCGCGATGGTCGGTCTCCAGGGCTCCGGCAAGACGACGACCTCGGCGAAGCTCGGCCGGCACCTCGTCCGGCAGGGCCGCCGCCCCCTCCTCGTCGCGGCCGACCCGTACCGGCCCGCCGCCGCGGATCAGCTCGAGACGCTGGGCAAGGCGCTCGACCTGCCGGTCCACCGCGCTCCCGCCGGGACCCCCGTGGTGGACATCGCCCGCGGCGGCCTGGACGCCGCCCGGCGCCTCGCCCGCGACGTCGTGATCCTCGACACCGCCGGCCGGCTGACGGTCGACCAGGACCTGATGGACGAGATCGCCGCCGTCGACCGGGCGGTCCATCCGGTCGAGACGCTCCTCGTCGTCGATGCCATGACGGGCCAGGAGGCCGTGAACGTCGCCCAGGCCTTCCATGCCGCCGTGCCCGTGACCGGGCTCGTCCTCACGAAGATCGATGGCGACGCCCGCGGCGGCGCGGCGCTCTCGATCGGCGCCGTGACCGGGCTCGCCGTGAAGTTCATGGGCACCGGCGAGAAGACCGACGCGCTCGAGGTCTTCCACCCGGACCGGCTCGCCGGCCGGATCCTCGGGATGGGCGACGTGATGACGCTCGTCGAACGCGCCCAGGAGCATGTCGACGCCGACCAGGCCGCGAAGCTCGAGGAGAAGCTGCGCAAGTCGCAGTTCACCCTCGAGGACTTCCTCGAGCAGATCCAGCAGGTCCAGAAGATGGGCCCGATGGGCCAGCTCATCGGGATGATCCCGGGCATGGGCGGGATGGCGAAGCAGGCCCAGGAGGCCGTCGATCGCGGCGAGCTGAAGCGGGTCGAGGCGATCATCCGGTCGATGACGCCGCGCGAGCGGCGCGACCCGGCGATCCTCAACGGCTCCCGTCGCCGGCGGATCGCCGCCGGTGCCGGCACCGATCTCACCGACGTCAACCGTTTGATCAAGCAACACGCGGAGCTGTCGAAGCTGATGAAGCAGCTCAGCGGAGGCGGCGGTCGTCGCGCCGCCATGGCCGGCCTGACGGGCCGGCGCTAGAGGGAAGGACACCGTCATGACCGAGCCGATCCGGCCGGACGAGCAGACCACGATCGAGGAGATCCCGACCCCGAGCTGGGACGCGACCGCACCGGTCTCCAACGCGACGGCGGACCCGGGCGGTGCGAATGCCGGGGCACGCGCTGCCGGCACCGTTCCGTCTCGCGGTCGCGGCCGTGCCGGCCTCCGCTGGCTCGTCGCGATCCTCGGCGTGGTCGTCGTGATCGGCGCGAGCGCAGTGGTCGTGTCCCTGGCTGCCGGTCGGCCGACCCCGTCGATCGCGATGGGCTACATGCCCGCCGACACCGGCACCTATTCGGAGGCACGGCTCGACCTGCCGGGCGACCAGCGCCAGAAGCTGGGCTCGTTCCTCGCGCACGCGGTGCCGGGGTTCGACGACCAGTCCCAGCTCGACACCAAGCTGAACGACGTCCTCGACCGGATCACCCGAGCGGCGACGAACGACAAGCAGGCGTGGACGACCGACATCGCCCCGTGGTTCGGTGGCCAGGTCGCGATCGGCATGCGTCTTCCGGACGGCAAGGCGACCGGGGCCGCGTCGACCTCGACCCCGGGCATGGGCGGCGCAGCCGACGGCCTCGCGGTCGTCACGATCTCGGATCGCACCAGGGCGATCACGTGGCTGCAGTCGCTCGGGAAGGAGATCACGGCCAACCACACGACCTACAACGGGGCTGACCTCTATCGCGCCGCCGATTCGGCCACGAACGGCAGCGCCGCGATCGCCGTCACCGACAAGGTGATCCTCGCGGGGCTGGAGACGACCGTGAAGGCCGCGGTCGACACGAACGGGAAGAGCGGGTTCGCCGAGAACGAGGACGTGAAGGCGGCCCTCGCGTCCATCGAGCAGGAGAACGTCGGCTTCTCGCTCATCAGGACGAAGGCGTACGTCCAGGGTGCCGTCGACATGCTCGGCTCGCTGCATGGCCAGGGCCTGGACCCGACGAAGATCGGCGAGACCGTCGTCGGGATGCTGCCGGCGTGGCAGACCTCGTCCCTCCGGTTCGAGAACGATGCCCTCGCGGTCGCGTCGACTTCGCCGGCGTGGAACATCGGCTACGAGACGGCCAACCGGAAGAGCGCGCTCCTCGGCCACACGCCCGCGAACACGGTGCTCTACGGCGAGGTCCATGACGTGGGCCAGGGGCTCGACGCGCTGCTCGCGAAGTTCCGGGCGCTGCCGGAGGCGAAGCCGGCGTTCGACGCGGTCGACCAGGCCCTCGCCCTCCTCGGCGGCAAGGAGGGCGTCTACGGCTGGTGGGGCGACGTGGCGCTCGCCGTCTCGCCCGTCGGCGACGACACGATCGGCGGCGGGATCCTGATCCAGCCGAAGGACCCCGAGGCCGCCAGGCGGTTCATGACCACGCTCACCGCCGACCTCCAGCTCGCCGGCGCGAGCACGGGGATCGCGATCCGCACCGAGGACCACAACGGCACGAAGGTCACGGTCGCCGACTTCAGCGCGGTCGCGGGCGCCGGGGCGAAGGACCTCCCGCCCGGCTACAAGGCCGAGATCGCCTGGGCGGCGAACGACAGCGTGGCGGTCATCGGCTACGGCCGGGACTTCGTGAACGCCGTCCTGGACGCCGGCCCCGGCAACTCGCTCGGCGACGACGCCCGGTTCCAGGGTCTCCTCGGCCGCGTCGGCGCTGAGAACATCTCCCTCGGCTACCTCGACGTCGCGGGCATCCGGACGCTCGTCGAGCCGCTGCTCAGGGCGGAGGCCACGCCCGAGAAGTGGGCCGAGTACGAGAAGGAGTACAAGCCCTACCTCGACCACTACGACGCGCTGATCGGCGCGGTCCGGAAGGACGGCTCGCTCGATCGCGGCAGCGTCCAGCTGACGGTGCGCTGAGCGCCGTCCACCACATCGTCCCCACCGGCCGGCGACCCCAGATCG
>DATBGP010000173.1:0-9355 GCA_036557925.1 Candidatus Limnocylindrales bacterium
GCCATCCCGGAGGAGGACGAGGCGATCGGGATGCCGAACTTCCGGCCCTTCTCGTTCCTCACGAACCTCGCCGAGCGGGTCCTGCCGGGCGAGCCCGAGGCGCCGGTCGAGACGAACGGAAACGGTACCGGCCCGGAGACCATCGCCGCGACGCCGGCGGCTCCGCCCACGACGAACGGGCGGGCCCGGAAGCCGGCGTCCGTCGCGGTCGAGCCGGCCTCGGACGATCCGTCGGTCGTCGGCGGAGAGCCCGCGAGTTCCGGGGGCGGTTCGGCGGTCCCGGACGCCGGGCCCGGCGACGAAGCGGACGCCGTCCCGTCGGAGCCGACCCGTGGTTGACCGCTTCCTCGGTCGCAACCGCGAGGCCACGCCCGTTGGTGGCGACGGCACGGGCTCCGGTTCGGCGGCCGCGACGGTCGCCCCGCCCCCGGCCGATCCGAAGGCCGCGACGTGGGCCCGTGTCCAGCTCGCCCGGAACCTCCGCCGGCCGCGGATCCTCGACCTCGTCGGGGCGATGGCCGACGAGTTCGTCGAGCTCCACGGGGACCGCCTCTTCGGCGACGACGAGGCGGTCGTCACGGGCCTCGCCCGGATCGACGATCGGCGGGTCGTCGTCGTCGGCCAGCAGAAGGGCGCCGACACCGACGAGAACATCCGGCGGAACTTCGGGATGCCCCATCCGGAGGGCTACCGCAAGGCGATGCGGGTGATGGAGCTCGCGGAGCGCTTCGGGCTGCCGGTGGTGACCTTCGTCGACGTCCCGGGCGCCCACCCCGGCGCGGAATCCGAGGAGCGCGGCATCGCCGAGTCGATCGCCCGATCGATCGGGCTGATGAGCCGGCTCCGGACGCCGATCGTCGTCGTGATCACCGGCGAGGGTGGCTCGGGCGGCGCGCTGGCGATCGCCGTCGGCGACGTGATCATCGCCCTCGAGAACGCGGTCTACTCCGTGATCAGCCCGGAAGGCTGCGCCTCGATCCTCTGGCGGACGGCCGACGAGGCCGCGACGGCCGCGGTCGCGATGAAGATGACCGCGCCGGAGCAGCAGGCGCTCGGCGTCATCGACATCGTCGTCGCCGAGCCGGGCGAGGGCGCCCACACGGACCACGCCGAGACTGCCCGCCGGCTCAAGGCGGTGATCGTCGAGCAGCTCGACGACCTGGCGCGGCTGCCGCTCGACGCGCTCGTCGAAGCGCGCTACCGTCGCTTCCGCACCCTCGGCGCCTACCGCGAGGTCGATGCGCCGCCACCGCCCCCACCGGAGCGATCGGGTCTCGCCGACCGGCTCCGGAACCTGCTCGATCCGGGCCGCTGGTCCGGGATTCCGTCGAACCCTGCCGGTCGCGCCGAGCGCGAGCCACCGGCCCGTGACGAGGTCTGACCCGCGTGACCGCCGACCGACGATCGCCCGCGTCCCGTCCCGCCGCCGCGGGCGCCGATCCCGCCGATCGCACCCACGACGATCGCCTCGCCGACCACGCCGCGATCGACCGCCTGGCCGACGAGCTCGTTCCCGCGCTGATCGCGAAGCTCTCGGCGAGCGGCCTCGGCGAGATCGAGGTCGGCGAGGGCGACTGGACGGTCCGGGTCCGCCGGCCGGCGGACGGCGCCGTCTCCTCGACGCGACGGTCCGGCGACCGCGCCTCGCGGGCCCAGCCCGGCCAGGCCGGGCACGGCCACGCGCCGGGCGGCTTCGAGGCCCATCGCAGCGCGCGCGAGAGCCGTCCCCTCGCCGCTTCCGCCGGACCCTCGAACGGCAGCGGGCCCGCGGGCGGCATCCCGGCGGGTCCGGCCGGCCGCGGCGGGGCCCAGGACGGCAGCGACGGCCACCGCACGATCGCGACCTCGCCGGCCGTCGGGATCTTCCAGCCCCGGGCGGAGGCCCGCGCCGGGACGCGAGTCCGCTCCGGCGACCGCCTCGGCGCGGTCGACCTGCTCGGCGTGCCCCAGGAGGTCGTCGCCCCGGCCGACGGGATCGTCGGGGCGAGCCTCGTGGAACCGGGCGAGGCCGTGGAGTACGGCCAGGAGCTGATCGTCATCGAGCTCGCCGCGCGCGGCGGCGAGGCGGCCCGGGCCGCGGGCGGCGCCGACGGCGATCGGAGCGACGGCTGATGTTCCGGAAGATCCTCATCGCCAACCGCGGCGAGATCGCCCTGCGGATCCTGCGCGCCTGCCGGACCCTCGGGATCGAGGCGGTCGTCGCCTACAGCGAGGCGGATCGCGAGTCGCTGCCCGTCCTGCTGGCCGACGAGGCGATCTGCATCGGACCGGCCGACGCCCGCCGGTCGTACCTCAGCGCTCCGGCCGTGATCAGCGCCGCGATCGTCACGGGCTGCGACGCCGTCCACCCGGGCTACGGCTTCCTCTCCGAGGACGAGGGCTTCGCCGAGGTCGTCCGCGCCCACGACCTGACGTTCATCGGGCCGCCCGCGAACGTCCTCGACCGCTTCTCGAACAAGGAGTCCACGCGGCGCCTGCTCGGCAACCTCGGCCTCCCGACGATCCCGGGCTCGAACGGGATCCTCCGCGACGACGCGCACGCGCTCGAGGAGGCCGAACGGATCGGCTACCCCGTCCTGATCAAGCCCGCGGCGGGCGGCGGGGGCAAGGGGATGCGGATGGTCCGGACGCCGCGCGAGCTCGAGGCGTCGCTGAACGTCTGCCGCTCCGAGGCCCGGGCCGCCTTCGGCGACGACTCGCTGTACCTCGAGCGGTGGCTCGACGAGACCCGCCACGTCGAGGTCCAGGTCGCCGTGGATCGCTACGGCCGCGGCGTCCATCTCGGCGAGCGCGACTGCAGCGTCCAGCGCCGCCACCAGAAGATCCTCGAGGAGGGCCCGACGCCGGCCCTCGACCCGGAGGCCCGGAACGAGCTCTGCACGCGGGCCATCCGGGCCGTCGTCTCGGCCGGCTACGAGAACGTCGGCACGCTCGAGTTCCTCGTCGACCGCGAGGGCACCTTCTATTTCATCGAGATCAACTGCCGGATCCAGGTGGAGCATCCGGTCACGGAGCTGCTGACCGGGATCGACCTCGTCGCGACCCAGATCCGGATCGCCGCGGGCGAGCCGCTCGGCTTCAGCCAGGCCGACGTCGTCACCCGCGGCCACGCGATCGAGTTCCGGGTGAACGCGGAGGACCCGGAGCGCGAGTTCCGGCCGGCCGCGGGCGTGGTCGAGCGGTATCTCGCGCCGGGTGGCCCGGGTGTCCGGATGGACTCCCACCTCTACGCCGGCTACGAGGTGCCGCCGTTCTACGATTCGCTGCTCGGGAAGCTCGTCGTCTGGGGGCCGAACCGCGAGTCGGCGATCGAGCGCGGTCGCGTCGCGCTCGAGGAGCTGATCGTCGAAGGGCTCGTGACCAACATCCCGATCCACCGGGCGATCCTCACGAGCGAGGCGTTCCTCGAGGGTCGGATGACGACCAACCTCCTCGACCGGGTGGGGTCCTCGGCGTTCCTCGCGGCGGCGGCGCGATCGTGACCCGGCCGACCGCCCGGCGGCCGGAAGTGATTGAGTCCCTGCACACGACGCCGCGCGTGGCGGCCCTCCCGAGCGCCACACTGGACCCATCCGCACGGAGACCTTCGTGACCGAGACCGCGTCCCGGCCGCCCGCCGCGGCCCCCGCCGCCCCGCCGGCATCGAGCAGCCCGTCGGCGGCCGCCGGCACCGTCCACTCGACCCGGGAGATCGAGGCGCTGATCCCGCACCGCTGGCCGTTCCTCCTGGTCGACCGGATCGTCGAGTACGACGCCGAGGCGAAGCGGATCGTCGGGATCAAGGGCGTGTCCGCGACCGAGTGGTTCTTCCAGGGCCACTTCCCCGGCCTGCCGGTGATGCCGGGCGTGCTCCAGGTGGAGGCGCTGGCCCAGACGATGGCGGTCTACGTCGCGAAGCAGCCGGGGTTCGGCGACCGGATCGGGCTCTTCGCCGGCATCGACGAGACGCGGTTCAAGCGGATCGTCGTCCCGGGCGACGTCCTCCGGCTGGAGGTCACGATGGACAAGCTCGGCAGCCGGTTCGGGAAGGGCCGGGGCGTCGCGACCGTCGACGGCGAGGTCGCCTGCGAGGCGACGCTCAGCTTCATCATCCCGCCCGAAGGCGCCCTCCGATGACGGCGAAGGTCGCAGTCCTGTCGGACGTCCACGGCAACCTGGAAGCGCTGACCGCGGTCCGGGCGGCCCTCAAGAAGGAGCGCCCGGACGCCGTCGTCATCGCCGGCGATCACGTCTTCCAGGGGCCGGACCCCGCCGGCGTCGTCGACGCCCTCCGCGAGATGGAGGCCAGCGGCGCGACGATCGTCCAGGGCAACACGGACATCGCCGTCGCCGACTTCGACTACGCCGCCGCCTTCCCGTGGATGACCGACGGCGTCCCCGAGGCGTTCCGGGACGCGGCCGAGTGGGCTCACGACGCCCTCGGCGACGAGCGGATCGCCTGGCTGCGGCGCCTGCCGTCCGAGCGCCGCCTGGTGCTCGAGGACACGATGCTCCTCGCCTGCCACGCCTCGCCCGGCTCGCAGACGCAGGGCTTCGACTCCCAGCTCGATCCGTCGGTCGTCCTCGAGCGCGTCGCCCGCACCGACGCCCGGGTGATCTGCTGCGGCCACACCCACCTGCCGGAGGTCCGCGACCTTGGCTGGAAGCTGATCGTGAACGACGGCTCCGCGGGCCTCGTGTTCGACGGCGACCCGACCGCGTCCTGGGCGCTCGTCGAGGTCGACGGCAGCGAGGTCACCGCCGAGATCCGCCGGGCGGAGTTCGACACGATGGCCGTCGCCAACGCGATCTCGGCCCGCGGCCTCGTGGGCGACGTGTACCGCGCCGCCACCGTTCGCACGGGCAAGCTCGTCCGATGAGCCCGAAGGCAGGCGGCTGGCCGGCCGAGCCGCGACGCGTCGTCGTCACCGGCACGGGCATGCTCACCGCGCTCGGCAACGACGTGGAGACGACGTGGCGGGGCATGGTCGCCGGTCGCTCGGGGATCGCGACGATCGCCTCGTTCGACCCGTCACGGCTCCAGGCCCGGATCGGCGGCGAGGTGAAGGACTTCGATTCGTCCGGCGTGCTGGACCGGAAGGACCAGCGGCGCACGGATCGCTACATCCAGTTCGGGCTGGTGGCAGCCCGCCAGGCGATGGACCAGGCGGGGCTGCCCGCCCGGGTCGAGGGCGAGGAGGCCGAGCGGACCGGGGTGATCCTCGGGACCGGGCTCGGCGGGGTCGGGACCCTCGTCGAAGGCATCACGACGAACGCGCTCCGCGGCCCGGACCGGATCAGCCCGTTCTTGATCCCGATGGGGATCCCGAACGTCGGCGCGGGCCAGATCGCGATCACCTTCGGGATGACCGGGCCGAACTTCACGACGGTCTCGGCGTGCGCGACCGGCGGCCACGCGATCGGCGAGTCGTGGGAGACGATCCGCCGGGGTGACGCCGACGTGATGCTCGCGGGCGGCTCCGAGGCCGGCGTCTACGAGCCGCTGATGGGCGGCTTCGATTCGATGCGGGCCCTGTCGCGCCGGAACGACGATCCGGAGGGCGCCTCGCGACCGTTCGACCAGGGCCGCGACGGGTTCGTGCCCGGCGAGGGCGCCGGCGTGCTGGTCCTCGAGGAGCTGGAGCACGCCAAGGCCCGCGGCGTCGAGATCCTCGCGGAGATCGTCGGCTACGGCGCGACCGCCGACGCGTCCCATATCACGCTCCCGGCACCGGGCGGGATCGGCGCGGTCCGGGCGGCTCAGCGAGCCCTCGAGAAGGCCGGGCTCGAGCCGGCCGACATCGCCCACGTCAACGCCCACGCGACCTCGACGCCGGAGGGCGACCGGGCCGAGCTCCAGGCGATCCGGACGATCTTCGGCGACCACGCCTCCGCGATCTCGGTCACGGCGAACAAGTCGATGATCGGGCACACGCTCGGGGCGGCCGGGGCGATCGAGGCGATCGTCGTGATCAACACGATGCGGGAGGGCTGCGTGCCGCCGACGATCAACCTCCACGACGTCGACCCGGCGGGCGAGGGACTCGACCTCACCCCGAATGTCGCGGCGGCGCACGACATCCCGATCGCGCTCTCGAACTCGTTCGGGTTCGGCGGCCAGAACACGGCGCTGATCTTCCGGCGGTGGGCCGAGTGACCGACCAGCCCGAACCGGCGGCCCCCGCGGACGTCGCCGCCGTGCCCGCGGAGGCGATCGCCGCCAACGACGGCGCCCCGTCGGCCGCGACGCTCCCCCCGGGCGACGCATCGCTCCTCGCCCTCGTCGACCGGCTGGGCGCGCTCCTCGACCGGAGCGACCTGTCGGAGCTCGCGGTCGAGGCCGGCGGGACGAGGCTCGTCCTGCGGAAGGCCGTGGCGGTTGCGACTCCCGCAGCCCCGGCCGTCGCGCCGGCCCAGGCCGGGGCCGCACCGCCCGTCCAGGACCCGGCCGCCGGGACCGTCGCGGACGCGCCCGCCGCCACCGCCGAGACCCCCAGCCGCCCGGCCGTCCACGCCCCGCTGACCGGCGTCTGGTACGGATCGCCGGCGCCGGGCTCGGCCCCCTTCGTCGCGGTCGGCCGGGAGGTGGCGGTGGGCCAGGTCATCGGCCTGATCGAGGCGATGAAGCTCTTCAACGAGATCAAGTCCGACCTCGCCGGGCGGGTGGTCAGGGTCGTCCCGGAGAACGGCGCACTGGTCAAGGCGAAGCAGCCGCTGATCGAGGTGGAACCGCTGTGAACGACGCCACGGCTCCCGTCACCCGGCGCGCCCACGTGACCGGCTGGGGCCGCTACGCCCCGGAGCAAATCCTCACGAACGCCGACCTCGAGAAGATGGTCGACACGTCGGACGAGTGGATCCGGACCCGGACCGGGATCCGCGAGCGGCGGGTGGCCGGCGCCAACGAGACCACGGCCTCGATGGGTGCCGTCGCCGGCCTCCGGGCGATCCATACCGCCGGCATCCGGCCGGACGACATCGACCTGATCCTCCTCGCGACGCTCACGCCGGACTACTGGATGCCGTCGACGGCCGCACTCGTGAAGGAGGCGATCGGCAACACGAAGGCGACCGCGTTCGACGTGATGGCGGCCTGCTCCGGGTTCGTCTACGCGTTCGCGACGGCCCAGGCCTACATCCAGGCCGGTCTCGCCAGGCACGTCCTGGTGATCGGCTCGGAGCTCCTCACCCGGTTCCTCGACTACACGGACCGGAGCACCTGCATCCTGTTCGGCGACGGAGCCGGGGCGGTGGTCCTGAGCGCGAGCGACGAGCCGGGCGGCGCGCTCGGCGTCGAGATGACGACCGAGCCCCAGGGCGCCTACATGATCTGGCTGCCGGCCGGCGGCTCGAAGAGCCCGCCATCGGCGGAGACGATCGCCCGGGGCGAGCACTACGTCCGGATGGAGGGCAACCAGACCTACCGCTTCGCGACGAAGACGATGGCGACGACCGCCCTCGAATCGATCCGGCGGTCCGGCCTCGAGCCGTCCGACGTCGACCTGTTCATCCCCCACCAGGCGAACGTCCGGATCATCGAGGCGGTCGCCAAGGGCCTCGACCTGCCAATGGAGAAGATGTTCGTCAACCTCGACCGGTACGGGAACACGTCGGCGGCGTCGGTGCCGATCGCCCTCGCCGAGGCGGTGAACGAGGGCCGGGTGCAGGTCGGCGACAACGTCACGATCGTGGCGTTCGGGGCGGGCTTCACCTCCGGCGCCGTGACGATCGAGTGGACGGCCGACCCGCAGCGCGGCTTCGGGGCCGACGCGGCGATCCGGCCCGAGGACGTGGCGGTCCGACTGCCGGTCGACTGGGATTCGGTCGACCCGATCCCGGACGCCCTCGCCGACCTGATGCGGCAGCCCGGCCCGATCGACGTCCCGCTCGACGACGTCGTCCCCGGCGAGCCGGAGCACGCCCGCCAGCCCGTCGGCTGAGGGGCGGGCCGGACCGGCCGGCGAACGCACACACGGAGGAGGGACACGTGATCGACCTGAGCGGCAAGACCGCGCTCGTGACCGGCGGCTCGCGGGGGATCGGCCGGGCGATCGCCAACCGGCTCGCGACCCAGGGCGCCGACGTCGCCTTCACCTTCCGCGGCAACGAGGAGGCGGCCGCCGCCTGCACCGCGGAGCTCGAGGCGCTCGGGCGACGGGCCCTCGCGATCCAGGCGAACGCCACCGATCCCGAGGCCGCCGACGGCGTCGTGAAGCAGGTGGTCGACGCGTTCGGCAAGGTCGACATCCTCGTGAACAACGCCGGGATCACCCGCGACGACCTGATCATGCGGATGTCGGTCGAGGCGTTCCGGGAGGTCCTCGAGACGAACCTGTTCGGGGCCTTCTACATGACGAAGGCCGTGACCCGCCCGATGCTCAAGGCCCGGGCCGGCCGGATCGTGAACATCACGTCGGTCAGCGGCCAGGCCGGCCAGATGGGCCAGGCCAACTACTCGTCGGCGAAGGCCGGCCTGATCGGCCTGACGAAGGCCACCGCACGGGAGCTCGCGTCCCGGACGATCACCTGCAACGCCGTCGCCCCGGGCTTCGTCACGACCGAGCTGACGCAGGACCTGCCCGAGGCTCTCCAGGCGGAGCTCGTGGCCCGGACGCCGCTCGGCCGGTTCGGGACGGCGGAGGAGATCGCGAACGCCGTCGCCTTCCTCGTGAGCGACGAGGCGGCCTTCATCACCGGCCAGGTGCTGGCGGTCGACGGCGGACTGGTGATGATGTAGCGCGACCGGCTGAGGCCACGCCCCGCCGAGACGGGGCCTTCGGGGCACCCGTGGTAGACTCCGCGCCGCCGTGAGCACACCGAATGAGGCGGAGCGCCGAGGTCGCTCGCCTGGGCTCGCCGCGTTCCTGTCCTTCCTCTGGCCCGGCCTCGGCCAGTGGTACGCCGGCGCGCGACGATCCGCCGTCATCTTCGCCATCCCCGTCGCGATCGTGGTCGTCGTCCTGGCGAGCTGGCTCCTGCAGGGCCCGGAATGGGTCGTCATCCAGCTCCTGTCGCCGGGCACGGCCCTGACGATCGCGATCCTCATCGGCCTGCTCGGGATCTGGCGGCTCATCTCCATGGTCGACGGCGCCAACACCGTGGGCGGCCGCGCCGCCTTCCGCCGGCCGAGCCTGCTCGCGGGCCTCGCGGCGATGTCGATCGCCGTCGTCTTCACCCACGTCGCGCTGGGCCGCGTCGCCCTCTCGTTCTACGACGCGGGATCGCAGATCTTCACGAGCGAGCCCGACTCGGTCACCACGCCGGCCCCGGTCCCGAACCAGTCCCAGGACGTGGCGGTCCTGCCCGTCGCCACCCCGGTCGCGACCCCCGAGACGAAGGATTCCAGGATCAACATCCTCTTCCTGGGGATCGATTC
>DATBGP010000174.1:0-1953 GCA_036557925.1 Candidatus Limnocylindrales bacterium
AGGTCGCGCTTCGCCTCGTCGGCGTACGAGACCACGGCACCGAGGAAGTAGCCGCTGGAGCCGGGGATCGCGGTCAGCGCCGCCGCGACGAGCCCGCCGGTGCAGGATTCCGCGAGGGCGACCGTGGCGCCGGCGCGAAGGGACGCGGCCTGGAGTCGTTCGGCGAGCCCGTGGATCCCGGCGTCCGGTGCGTCGCCCTCGCCCACGCTACGACCGCTGCGTCTGGACCGGTGCGCTCCCCGCCTTGAACAGCCACGTCTCCGGAATGCCGCGCTTGCCGAGCGCGCCGAGCGACTGGCCGTTCATCGTGAACGACGTCGAACCGGACGAGCCGGTCCGGACCTCGACCGAGGTCTGGCCCGTGAAGGTGAGCTCCTTGCCGTCCCGGAGCGTCTTGCCGGCGCCGAGCGTCGGATCGAGCTTGCCGTCGACCCAGACCTTCACCCAGGCCGAGCTGCCCTTGATCGAGATGACCAGGTTCACGCCCTTGTAGGCCACGGTCACGTGCCGCGTCTGGGACGAGGACGAGCGGCCCTGGTCGTTCGAAGCGGTGACGGTGATCGCCCAGCGGCCGGTCGTGAGCTGGAGCGGGTTGTCGCCGGTGCTCCACGTCCCGTCGTCGGCGACCGTCACGCTCATCGGCGCGGGCGCGGCGGGCCCCGTCGGCGCCGCGGTGGGCTTCGCGCTGCCGGCCGGCTTCGGGCTGGCGGCCGCCGGCGTACCCGCAGCGGGGCCCTCGTACGAGGCGGAGATCCGGACCTGGTTCGCGTTCGTCGCCGTGCCCTGGACCCGGATCGCGCCGTTCTCGACGGTCGTGTTGTCGGCAGGTTGATCGACCGTCAGGAGCGGCGCCTCGGCCTCCCGGAACGGCACCGTGATCACGATCGTCATCGGCTGCTCGGCGTGCTTGCCGGTGTCCGGGTCGGTTGCGTCGACCTTGAACTCGTTCCGGCCGCGCCGGAGGTCGACCGGCATCGTCCATTCGCCGGTGGAGTCGGCCGAGGTCTGGCGGGTCCCGCCGGCCAGCTCGACGCTGATGGTGGCGCCCGGGATCGACGTCCCGGCCAGGGTGTAGCTCGTCGCGTCCTCGCTCAGCTGCATCGTCGCCTCGCGCGGCGAGGTGACCTCGAGGGTCGGCGGCTTCGCGAACCGCATGACCTGGACGCCGAGCCAGACGCCGATGGCGGCAATGAGGATCGTGAGCAGCGCCGCGACCACGACGCCGGGCGAGAACTGGAGGCCCGGTCGGGGCTGGGCGATCGGCTTCGGGGTCGCGATGACCTGCCGGGCCGTCGGCGCGTTGCCGCGCTCCTTCCGCCATTGCGCGATCACCTCCTCGGGGTCGAGCCCGAGGTAGGTGGCGTAGTTCCGGAGAAACCCCTTGATGTAGACGTCGCCGCCCATCTCGCCGTACTCGCCCTGCTCGAGGGCCGCGAGATAGCGGGCACGGATCTTGGTGTCGCGCTCGGCGCGGTAGAGGTCGACGCCCTTGCGCTCGCGAGCGGCGTAGAGCCGCTCCGGGAGGGTGAGGGCGACACTCCCGCCGGGGGATCGATCGGCGTCGCGACCGGCGGCGTCGCGACGGTCGGCCGAATCCCGTCCGGACCCGAGCCGAAGCCCGTCCGGACGGGTGCCGGTCGCTCCCCGTCGCGCATCGTCGCGTGTCGTCATCGAATCCCGTCCTCACCGGCCGAACCCGCTCGCGCGCCGTGGGACGACCTCTGCGCGAAGGATACCCCGGGACGGCCCGGAATCGACATCGAGGACATGGCGCTTTCGTTCATCCGGGTGCGTCCCGGCGGCGGGCTGTCGCACGGCGGCATCCGCGCTCAGTCGTCTGCGTCGTCGCCGTCGTCGATCGAGCGGAGCCAGTTGTCCGGGCCGTAGATCTGGCGCGGCGTCGCCGGGTTGCGTGGATCCTGCGGACCGACGATCCCGTAGCGCTCGAGCTCG
>DATBGP010000175.1:0-2091 GCA_036557925.1 Candidatus Limnocylindrales bacterium
GTCGGAGAGGAAGGCGATCAGCAGCAGCATCGCGGCGTTGATCACGAGCCCGAACAGGCCGAGCGTCATCAGCCGGATCGGCAGCGACAGCAGCTTGACGACCGGCTTGATCAGGCCGTTGACGACACCGGCCACGAGTGCGATCGCGATCAGGCCGATCGGCTCGCCCGCGTAGGCGATGTTCGGCTTCAGGAGCCACGTCATGGCCGCGAACGCGACTGCGGTCGCGAGCGTGCCGAGGATGAACCCTCTCACCGATGTCCTCCGCTGCGTCCCGGCCTCCCGGCTCCGGGCAACCCGGCCCGGGTGATCATCGCAGATCGACCCTCAGCGACGGAGCGTCTCCTCGAGATGGGCCCGGACCGCCGGCCAGTCGTCGTCGGTGACGCTGTACCACGCCGAGTGCCGGATGCCGTCGCCCGGCATCACCATGTGCTTCCGGAAGATCCCCTCGAACGTCGCCCCGATCCCCAGCAACGCGTTCCGAGAGGGCTCGTTGTTCGAGTCGGTCTTGAACTCGACCCGGCGGCAGCCGAGGACGTCGAACGCGTGAGCGAGCATCAGCAGCTTGGCCTCGCGGTTCGCGCCGCTCCGCTGCCAGGGCGGGGCGAGCCACGTCCAGCCGATCTCGAGCCGGCGATGCTCGAGGACGATGTTCATGTAGCGGCTGCTGCCGATCGGCCGGCCGGTCGACGCCTCGATCGTGGCGAAGGGCAGCTCGGTGCCGGCCTCGCGGGCAGCGATCGCAGTCTCGGCCCACGCGCGCAGGTCCGCCTCGGACCCGGGCCGGGCGATCGTCCAGCGCCAGACTGCCGGGTCCAGGCCGACCTCGGCAAGGCCCTGGACGTGGGCGAGCGAGAGCGGCTCCAGGCGGACGATCCGACCCTGCAGGGTGACGGGCTCGACGCGACGAACGGTCTCGGTCATCGCCGCGATCCTACCGCGCGTGGCGGTCCGGTCCGGGGGGCGGTTCCCGGCTCCGGCGGCTCCCGGGCTAGACTCCGTCCACCCACACCCGGAGGCACCTTGAGCGAGTTCACCGCGCTCGTCGACGATTTCCTCGACGCGTCGTTCGCCCTCGATCCGCTGTTCGCGACCACGATCGGCAACCACGACCATGACGGCGAATGGCCGGACCTGTCGGCGGCCGGTCGAGACGAGCGCCTTCGGTTCGTCGACGAGTGGTCCGGGCGGCTGCGGGCCGTCGACGAGGGGGCGCTGACGGTCGATGAGCGGGTCGACCGGGATCTGCTCCACGCGGAGCTCGAGGCCCAGCGGTTCGGCGACACCAGGCTGCGAGAGGAGACGTGGAGCCCGATCTGGTGGGTCTACGTCATCGGCGAGGGCTTCTTCGGGTTGCTCTCGCGGGAGTTCGCGCCGCTGGCGGACCGGCTCGGGTCGATCGCCTCGCGCGCGGAGCGGCTGCCGGCGGTCCTCGAGGCCGCGCGGGAGGCGCTCGTCGGGGCGGACCACCGGCCGGTCGACCGCCTGCATGCCGAGAAGGCGCTCGAGCAGTGGCCGGGCCTGATCTCGATCGTCGACGAGGCGATCCGTTCCGGGGAGGCCGCGGCGGCGTCGGGCGATGCCGCCTCCGACGCGGTGCTGCCACGACTCCGGGCGGCCCGTGGCGTGGCCGGCGAGGCGCTCGCGACGTTCGAGCGGCACCTGCGCGAGGACATCCTCCCGGGCACCGAGGGCGAGGGCCGGCTGGGTCCCGAGCTCTTCGCCGAGAAGCTCGCGCACACGATGCGCGACCCATCGATGACGCCGGACCGCATCGAGCAACGGGCAGAGCGGGAGTACGCGGCCGTTCGCGCCGAGATGATCCGGATCGCCCGCGCGATCGCGCCCGCGTGGCTCCGCGACGCGCCGATCCCGGACGACGACCAGGCCCTCGTTCGGGCCGTGTTCGACGCGATCGCCGTCGAGCACCCCAGCCGCGACGCGCTGCTCGACTTCTGCCGGACCGAGGTCGCCCGGATCGAGGCCTTCTGCCGCGACCGGGGCGTGATCACCCTGGCCGACGAGCCGCTGGAGATCTCCTGGACGCCGGTCTTCCTGCGCGAGTTCGGCGGGGCGATGCTGAGCTCG
>DATBGP010000176.1:0-7508 GCA_036557925.1 Candidatus Limnocylindrales bacterium
CACGAGCGAGATGTGCTCGGTCACGACTGGAGCCTCCTTCCAGAACCGGGTCGGCGGTCAGGGCCGACGGGGTGCCACGTCCAGCGTCGAGATTGCGTCCGGGAATGGGTCTCGAATCCTGCGCTGTTCGCGACCGTCCTGCAACCACGTTTCCGCAGAGGAATCTGACGCCGGGTACCCAGAGTCCCTCCCGGCATCCGGCGGTTCCGCCGCGACTCCGCCTCACAGTGCGACCTCACCGAGACGGTGGCTGCCTGACCCGCGATTCGGGTCAGATGGGCGCGCTGTCCGGGTGGGTCCGTTGTCACGAGCGCAGATCCACGCTCGCTGATGTCCACCGTGACTCGCGACCCGAGTCAGGAGCCTCCTCCCCGAGCCCGGATAAGCGCCAGCGAAGACCACGGGCGTATCAAGGGTCGGTGATCGACTCCGGCGGATCGATCGGCACTGCGATCGGGTCCGCGATCCGCCAGACCCGCCTTCGGATCGGCTGGTCTGAGCGCGAGCTTGCGGGTCGCCTCGGGGTCAGTCAGGCGGAGGTCCAGCGACTCGAGGCCGGCGGCCCAAGCTATCTGAACGTGCGACTGGCAACCGAGGCCATGAGGTTGCTCGGCATCCGCCAGGTCATCGACGCCGACCCGCCGGGGATCGCGGACCGGGTCGAACAACGCGATGCCGTCCACGCCCGCCTGTGCGCCTACATCGCCAGGAACCTCGCACGATCCGGATGGACTGCGCGCGCGGAGATCGAGATCGGCGAGGGTCGGTTCCGCGGCTGGATCGATCTGCTCGCCTATCGGGCGGAGGACCGTTCTCTGCTCTGCATCGAGGTCAAGTCGACCATGGTCGACACCGGACGGACTCTTCGAAGCCTCGGTTGGTATGCCCGCTCGGCCCGGCCCGCCGCCAGCCATTTCGGTTGGAGGCCGAGAGTTGTCCTTCCCGTGCTGCTCGTTCTCGCCACGGTGGAGAGCGACGCTCGACTGGCCAGCCAGCAAGACCTGATTCGGACGAGGCTGCCCGGCGGCGCGAGCGAGCTTCTCCAATGGATCCGAAGCCCGGCCGCCGCGGTCCCCGAGCCGTCCGTCGCCCTCGTCGACCCCCTCAGCCGCCGTCGGGAGTGGCTGATCCGGACGCGTAGCCACGGGCGTCGATCCGCGCTTCCGTTCGCCGATTCCCGAGAGGCAGGACGACACCTCCGGTGACCGGTGCCCGGCCGGTGCGCCGCCGGCGCGCGCCCGGTGCGCGGCCGGTGCGCGGCCGGTGCGCCGCCGGCTTCCCTCCGTCCGCCGTCCTGACTCGCCATTCGAGTCAGGACGGGTGGTTCGGAGCGTGGATCTGCCATCCCGGACGCAGAACCACGCTCGCTCAGTGCTGGTGTGACCCGCGATCCGTGTCATGCCTGGCGTTCGGGCCGTCCTTCGACGGCTCGAGGCGGAGGTAGACGCCGATCGCGGCGACATGACGGCGGGCGGCTCGATAGAGGAGGTTCGCCGGGAAGGGCTGCTGGCGCCAGGTCGCCCGGATCACGGCGTCGCGCTCCGCGCCGGCGGCGAGGGCGCGGACGGTGAGGCGCTCGCCCGACCCACCGGGCTCGGCGATCTCGACCCAGCCCGCCGCCAGGGCGTTCCGCGTCCAGGGCGCCGGCCCGTTCGGATGGCCGACGTAGCCCGCCCCGCCGACGGTGAGCAGCGTCACGAGGAGCCGGCGCGGCCGGCCGCTTCGGCGCCCAATGGTGCGTAGCTCGATCACGCCGTCGAGGCCGGGGAGACCGTTGGCGACCATCGACGCGATCGGCCGATCGAACAGTCGGATCAGGCGGTACGAGAAGCGGAACACGCCCGACCAGAGGGACGAACGCCGGGCCGGCAACGGTGCCGGTTGCGAGATGCCACGGGAGGGGTCCGGCGAGGCGTCCCGGGAGACGTCCGGAGAGTCGTCCGGCGACGGGTCCGGCGAGGCGTCCGGCGAGGCGTCCGGCGAGGCGTCCCGGGAGACGTCCGGAGAGGCGGCGGGCGAGGCGTCCCGGGAGACGTCCGGCGAGTCGTCCGGCGTCACGGCTCCTGGTCGCCGACGCGGACCGGGCCGCCCGGGCGGTCCCGCCGGCCGCCGAACGCGCGCGGATCGAGGGTCGCGGCGACCTCCTGGCCCGGAATCCCCGCAAGCCGCGCGGCGTTCGCGACGACGCCGAGCTTTCGCAGCGCGAGCTCCGCGGACAGGCCGGCGAGCGACGGCGCGTTCGCGAGCCCCACCCGATCGAGGCCGCGACCGCGCGTCGACGCCGCGTAGTGAGCTGCCCAGACGAGGAGCTCGGGTGTCTCGTCGCCGTCGGCGGCCGGCGAGAGGGCGCCGCAGACGATCCCCCGATCCCCCGGCGCCTGGGCGATCAGCCGCCAGTTGTCGGGTCCGGCGATGAGGTCGAACGCAAAGCTTGCATAGCCCAGGTCGAAGAACGTGGCCGGGCCGGCGGCGTCGAGGTTGCCCCCGTTCAGCGCCAGCGAGACGTGGACGCCACCGATCCCGTCGAGCAGGCGGCGGTGGGCGTCGACGAACCGGTGCCGTTCGCCGTCGACGACCGCGATCGCGAGCGCCTCCGGCTCCTCGACCTCGACGAACGCGCAGCCGGCAGCCGCCAGGGCCGCGATCGTCGCCCGCAGACGCTCCGCGAGCTCGGCCGGGACGGAGCGGCCGGCATCGCGCCCGGCCGAGTACGGTCCCGCCAGGACCTGCTTGACCGGCCGATCCGTTGCGGTGGTCGCGGCCCGCCAGGCGGAGACTGCCTCCTCCGGGGTCGCATCGGCCGCCTGGACCTCGCCGGTCGAGAGCAGCTCGAGACCGGTCGCGCCCAGCTCCGCGAGGTCGATCGCCGGCAGCGGACCCAGGATCGTCGAGAACATCGGTCCGCGAGGCTACCCCATCGCCGGGCATCGAGTAGCCTCGGCCGGCATGCCGGAGGACTCCATGGTCGAACCCCTCTCTCCCGCCGACCGACTGCGGCCGCTTCGCCGCACCCGCCAGTACCGCGAATTCGAGCCGACGCCGCTGGACGCGGCGACGCTCGACGCCCTCGTCGACGTCGCCCGCTGGACGGGCAGCAGCGCCAACTCCCAACCCTGGCGCTTCATCGTGATCACGGACCCGGCGACGATCCGGACCATCGCCGAGATCGGGGTGCCCCAGACGCGCGGGCTCGGCACGGCTCCGGCCGCCATCGCGATCGTCCTCCCCGCGCCCGAGCGCGGCGCCCACGACGCCTACGATGACGGCCGCGTGACCGAGCGGCTCCTCGTGGCGGCGTCGATGCTCGACCTCGGCGCAGGCATCAGCTGGATCAGGGTCGGCGTGCGTCCCGCCGTCAACGAGCTCCTCGGGATCCCGGAGGACCACCTGGTCCGGACGATCGTCCAGGTCGGCCATCCGACCGCCGCCGCGCGGGCGCCGAAGGCCGCCCCGGGCGAGGCCCGCCTGCCGCGCGAGGAGACGGTGTTCCAGGAGCGCTGGCCCGCCGGCTGACCTCGCCCGGACGCCTCGCCTTACCGTCCGCTTACGCGATCCGGGATCGGGCCGAGGGCCGCGGCGTATCCTGCGCCGCGATGAGCAGACGACCATGAAGACGATCCTCGTCGTGGACGACGAGCGGCACATCATCGACCTCGTCCGCCTCTACCTCGAGAAGGACGGCTTCGGCGTCGTCACCGCCGCCGACGGCCGGGAGGCGCTCGACCGCCACGCCCGCCATGATCCCGACCTCGTCGTCCTCGACCTCATGCTCCCGAAGCTCGACGGGTTCGAGGTCTGCCGCGAGATCCGCCGGCGCGGCGATACCCCCGTCCTGATGCTCACCGCACGCGACGACGACGTCGACGCGATCGTGGGTCTCGAGCTCGGTGCCGACGACTACGTCACGAAACCGTTCAATCCGCGTGCCCTGGTCGCCCGCGTGAAGGCGATCCTCCGCCGGACCGACGCGACCGCGCGCGGCGGCCGGCCGATCCAGGTCGGCGCCCTGCGGATCGACCCGCGCCGCCGCGAGGCCACCGTCGACGGCCGCGACCTCGGGCTCCGCGCCCGCGAGTTCGACCTCCTGACCGCGCTCGCCCGCGACCCCGGCGTCGTGCTGACCCGGGACATGCTCCTCGAGGACGTCTGGGGCACCGACTTCCCCGGCGAGACCCGGACGGTCGACGTCCACGTCGGCGAAGTCCGCCGGAAGCTCGGCACGGACGGGCCGCCGATCGAGACCGTCCGCGGCGTGGGCTATCGGCTGGTGCCGCCGGTCCGCGAGTCGATCGCCGGCGGGTCGCCGTCGCCGCCTGAATCGCGATCGCCCGAACCGTCATCGACCACCGAACCGCCGCCGGCCTGACCGTGCCCGCGAGCCTCACAGGCCGGATCGTCGGCGCCTTCGCGCTCCTCGCGGTCGCCCTCTGGCTCGCGATCGGCGCCACGATGTTCGTCGTCCTCCGCGAGCTCCACGCCGACGCGACGTCGAGCGCGCTCGCCGACACCGCCCAGACCCTGGCGGTCCGCATCCGGAACGCGGTCGCCAACCAGGAGGTCCGGCAGGTCGTGAACCAGGTCCGGAACGAGGTCGCCGGCACCGGGATCACGCTCCAGCAGCTGATGGCCGACGGGACGGTCGTCGAGGTCGGCGCGAGCGATCCGGCGCCGGCCAGCCCCATCACCGTGCCGGCCGATGCCCGGGTCGGCGACACGCTGACCGGCAACGCGTCCTTCGCCGACGGTGCGATTCACGACTACGCCGTGCTCGTCCTTCGCGGCCCGAACGCGACCCAGCCCCGCGCGATCCTCCTCTCGACCGTCGACACCTCCGGCGCCACCGCGGTCCGCGACGTCACCCGCACGCTCCCGATCGTCATCCTCGTGACGCTGATCGTTGGCGCGCCGCTCGCGATCCTCCTGTCGCGTTCGATCGCCCGCCCGCTCGAGCGCGTCGCCGGCCGGGTGAACGCGCTCGTCGATCCGGTCACCGCGCCGGTCGATCCTCTCCCCGCCACCGGGCCGAAGGAAGTCCGCGAGCTGACGGAGCGAATCAACGTCCTGGCCTCGGAGCTGGCGCGGACGCGCGCCCGCGAGAGCGACCTCCTCGCCGACCTCCGGCACGACCTCCGGACGCCGCTGACGGTCATCGGCGGCTACGCGACGGCGCTCGCGGACGGGACCGCGGCCGGCGAGGCCGCCGAACGCGCCGCGGCGGCGATCGCCGAGGAGACAGCCCGGCTCGAACGGCTCGTGGGCGAGCTGGGCGCGATCGACCGGTTGCGGACGGGCAGTGACGCCCTCCGTCCGGAACCCCTCGACGCCGAGGCCGTGCTGCGCGCGACCGCGGACCGCTTCGCGGCGAAGGCCGCGGCCGAGGGCGTCGCGCTCGTCGTCGTGCCCGGGGACGCGACACCGGACGGTCGGCCGCTGGCGCTCGCCGCCGACCGCGTCGCGCTCGACCGGATCCTCGGCAATCTCGTCGACAACGCCCTGGCGGTCCTCGAGGAAGGCGGGACGATCCGCCTGGGGGCCCGGCGCGTCGAGGACGCGGCGGCCGTCTCCGGTTCCGGGATCGCCTTCTCGGTCGCCGACGACGGTCCCGGCTTCCCGCCCGGCGGCACGGATCGCGCGTTCGACCGCTTCTACCGCGGCGACCCGTCCCGCTCCGGCGGCGGATCGGGCCTGGGTCTCGCGATCGTCCGGGAGCTCGCCCGCGCCCACGGCGGCAGTGCGCTGGCCGAGAACCTGTCGCCGCACGGCGCCCGGGTGAGCGTGATCCTCCCCGTCAGCCCGGTCGGCGAGGTCGGCGCGGGCGGTGCGCCCGGTCAGATCGGCCAGGCCGGGGCGGCCGAATCGGTCAGCCGGCTCGGGACAGCGGGTCCGGTCAGCCCTCCAGCCGGATCGGACTGACGCCGGACCACGTGTTGTAGCCGACGATGAAGCAGATGCCCATCAGCGCCAGCAGCAGCACGATCGCACCCACCCGGGCGTAGGGCGAGGTGAGGACGCCACCGCTGATCTGGCCCTCGGCGCCGGGCTGCCACATCGAGCGGAGCGTCGGGACCTTGCCGGGCGGGAACGCCACCGCGAGGAGGACGCCGGCAACGAGCCCGCCGATGTGGGCGAAGTTGTCGACGATGCCGGAGGCGAACCCGATGAGGATGTTCAGGACGATCAGCATGCCCACCTGGCTCGCGAGCCGGCGGCTCTGGGCGTCGAGAACGGGCAGATGGAGCCGCGTCGCGGCGAATACGACGCCGAAGAGTCCGAAGATCGCACCGGACGCTCCGGTCCCGAGCTGGGTGCCCCCGATCGCGAACGTCGCCAGTGAGCCGCCGATCGCGGCGACGACGTAGAAGGCGACGAAGCGGGACGGGCCGTACAGGCGCTCGACCACCGGGCCGACCAGGTACAGGGCGTACATGTTCAGCCCGAGGTGGACGAAGGTCAGGCCGAGGGCATCCGGCGACGGATCGCCGTGGAGCAGGGCGACGGTGACGAGACGCCAGAGCTGGAAGTTCGCGACCTGGGCCTTGTCGAGCCAGAGCGCCTCGTAGATCCGGAAGCCGTCGGCCGCGAGGGCGGCTGCCAGGGACACGGCGACCGTCACCCCGAGGATCCCGTAGGTCGCGATCGACAGGTACGAGCCGCGGCCCCGGGCGAAGTAGCGCCGTGACGCCCGGACGTTGCCGGTCTCCTTCGCGAGCCAGCCAAGGCGGTTCGCGATCTCAGCCTTGTCCTCGGACGGCGCGCGTCGGTCTGCCTCGCGATAGGCCGCGATCGCGCCGTTCAGGTCGCCGTCACGGACCCGCGCCGCGGCCACGTTTCGCCATGCCGGGTACGTCGAGGTGGTCTCGGGCAGCTCGAGGATCGCCTCCCACGTGCGGAGCGCGGCGTCCTCGTCGTCCATCCGGTAGCGGGCCTGGGCCATGCCCAGGAGACCGGCGGCCGTGACCTCCGGGTCGTCGAAGCCGACGACGCGCTGGTACGTCGCGAGGGCCTCCGGGAAGTTGCCGGCCTCGAGGTGGGCGCGTCCCTGATCCAGGAGCGATGCCGCCGCCTCGCGACTCAGGGGACCGGTGACGTGCCGGCTCACGGCCGGCTGAGGTCCCGGGGTCGCATCCATCGCCGGGACGATACAGGACCGGCGTCTAGACTTGCCCGGCATGTGCGGACGGTTCAGCCAGCAGCGACCGGCGTCCGAGCTCGCCGAGATCTTCGCCGCGGAGCCGCTCGCCGAGGAGCTCGGGCCGCGCTGGAATGTCGCCCCGACGGACGGGGCCTACGTCGTCGTCCAGCGGGCGGACAGGCGGGCGATCGTCGCGTACCGGTGGGGCCTCATCCCGCACTGGGCCGAGAACGCGAAGGTCGCATCGCGGATGTTCAACGCCCGCTCCGAGACCCTCGGGCGATCGCCGGCGTTCGCCGACGCCCTGCGGCGGAAGCGCTGCATCGTCCCGGTCGACGGCTTCTACGAGTGGCAGCGGCTGGGCGCGCGACGGCAA
>DATBGP010000177.1:0-1879 GCA_036557925.1 Candidatus Limnocylindrales bacterium
CCCATCCCGACGAGGAGCGAGGGCTTCGGGCGGCCGTCGATCCGGTCCAGCTCCGCGGCGATCGCTGCCCGGGCCTCGGAAACCGTCTCGGGCGAGACGGCCCGATCGAGCCCGAACCGCTCCGTGAACCGGACGGCCCCGACCGGCACGCTGAACTGCTCGTCCACGCGCGTGCCCTCGCCGAAGGTGAACTGCGAGCTGCCGCCGCCGGTGTCGAACACGACGAGCGGGCCCGCCACGAGGCCGACGCCCGCCTTGACCGCGAGGAAGGCCAGCCGGCCCTCCTCGTTGCCGGGCACGATCCGCACCCGGACGCCGGTCCGGCCCTGGACCGCGGCCCGGAACTCGTCCCGGTTCTCCGCCTGTCGCAGGCCCTCCGTGCCGACCGCGGCGATCGCCCGGACGTGGTGGCGCTTCGCCTCCTCGACCATCCCCGCGATCGCGTCGAGGCTCCGCTCCGCCACCTCCGGCGGGATCCGTCCATCGCGAGCCAGGCCCTCGCCGAGGCGGGTGACCTCGGCGCGGTCGAGGACGTTGCGCGGAACGCCGTCGGGTCCGAACTCGCCGATCAGGAACTTGATCGAGTTCGTCCCGATGTCGATGACCGCGTAGCGGGTCGGCTCGTCGTCGAGGAGCGCGGCCAGCCCTTCCGGATAGCTCCAGTTCAGGAAGTCCGCGAGCCCGAGGGACTCGACCGCCGCGACGACCGCGGGTCGATCGGTCGATTCGACCGCGATCGTGAGGGTCGTCTTCCCGCCGGCCTCGATCTCGGAGCGCTCCGCCATGCAGCCGCCGATCGTGTAGCGGATCCGCCGCTTGTGGACCGCCACGGTCCGGACGCCCGGCGCGGCGTCGACGATCGCGAGGAACGCCTCCAGCGAGGTATCGCCGGCCGCGGCCGGCACGCCCGCGATGCCCATCTCGTCGAGGACCTTCGCGAGATCCTCCGGCCCGAGCGGGTAGTCGTGCTTCAGAACCGGCTCCCAGCGCTGGAGTCCGTTCTCGTCGGTCTCGCGGAGCTCCTTGATGTCGATGAGGCCGTCGCGGATCTTCACGTTCGCCGGGGCGCCCGTGAGGAAGTAGGTCTCGTCGCTCACGGCGACCTGGCTCGGTTCCGCCGCAGCGAACGCGTCGTCGGACATCGGGAAGCGGTGGCCGAACGTCCGCCACTCCCAGCGCGGGATGATCTTGGTCACTCGACTCCCCTCGACGGGCTTCTCCGCGAGCCCCCGATTTCGATGCCCGCCGACGATGGCACGCGTGCGGGGAGTGTCAATCGTGTGCGCAGGGGGCGCCGACGGCGGCGGCTATCATGGCCGGGCGCGGGAGTAGCTCGGTTGGCACGACGCCCGCCGCGTCGCGCGCGTCGCCATACGACCGACGATGACTGACCGCGAACGGATCGAATTTAGGCGACCTGGCGGCCGGATGCGGGTCGGGCGCTCCACGACGTGACCGCCCCTTCAACGTCGTCGCGAACCAGGTCGGCATTGATGGCGATCGCTGCAATGGATCCGGCACCTGCGGACGAGATCACCTGGAAGCGCGGGTCCACGACATTGCCAGCCGCCCAGACTCCGGCAGTGCTCGTTCGGCTCGTGGCGTCGACGATCGCAAAGCCGGCCGCATCGACGTCGCAGCCCAAACCCGCGAGCAAACCGTCGGGATGAGGGACGCTGACGGGCCGGATGAACACGGCCGTTCGTGGGATCACGCGGCCGTCGACCAGCGCAACGCCACTCAGGATGTCTCGCTCGACCACGAGCCGTTCGATCTCGCCGGTCGTGATCTGCACGCCACGCGCCTGCAGCTGCTCTCGCTCGACGGAGCTCAAGTCGAGGGTATGAGCGAAGAAGACGACGTCGTCTGACCACTGGCG
>DATBGP010000178.1:0-17705 GCA_036557925.1 Candidatus Limnocylindrales bacterium
CCCCGAACGGCGACGTCGTCTCGATGCAGTGGCGGACCAGCGCCCGGTAGCGGTCCTCGAAGATGTGCAGGGGCAGGGCGATGCCCGGGCACAGGACCGTGTTCAGCGGGAACAGGGGCAGTTCCATCCGGCGGCACCCCAAGCGTCGAATGGCGGTGGGTCGGCCCGCGTCATCCCCCGACGCGTCGATGGGCAGTCTAGAGAATCGAACAGCCGCCGGGCGGCCCGGCGGCTGGTGATGGGCTAGCGGGCGTCAGGCCCGCCGGCGGCTGGTCGCGGCTAGTGGGCGCAGGCGCGGGCCTGGCCGGAGTCGTCCGCGGTCCGGAAGCTCGAGCCGCAGCCGCAGGCGGCGACCGCGTTCGGGTTGTTCACGGTGAAGCCGGCGCCCATCAGGGTGTCGACGTAGTCGATCTCGGAGCCCTGGAGGAGGTTGATCGAGCTGCCGTCGACGTAGACCTTCACGCCGTTCGCCTCGAGGATGTTGTCCTCGGCGGTGGGGGCATCCTCGAGCATCATCCCGTAGCGAAAGCCGGAGCAGCCGCCGGAGTACACGTAGACGCGCAGCCCGATGGCCGGATTCGTCTCCTCGGCCGTCAGCTCCCGGAGCTTCGAGGCGGCGGCATCGGTCAGGCTGACGACGGTCGGCTGGGCTTCGAGCATCTGGCGGTGTCCTCCGGGACGTGATTCGACGCGATCGTCACCGAACGGATCGCGCGCGTCGAGTGGCCCAATCGTACGCACGGCAACCAGTTTCGACAAGCGTCGCGACGGAACTCCGGGGGGACCGCGATTCGCCTAGGCGTCGGTGCGCTCGATGACCGTCGCGATCCCCTGCCCCACCCCGATGCACATCGTGGCCAGGCCGTATCGACCGCCGGTCCGGCAGAGCTCGTGGCTGAGCATCGTGATCAGCCGGGCACCGCTCATCCCGAGCGGGTGGCCGAGTGCGATGGCGCCGCCGTTCACGTTGACCTTCTCCGGGTCGAGGCCCAGCTCGTCGATGCAGACGATCGACTGCGACGCGAACGCCTCGTTCAGCTCGACGAGGTCGAGGTCGTCGACGCCGAGCCCGGCCCGCTCGAGCGCCTTCCGGGTCGCCGGCACCGGTCCGTAGCCCATGATCGCGGGGTCGACGCCGGCGACGGCCGTCGAGACCACGCGGGCCATCGGTCGGAGTCCGAGCGCTCGCGCCCGGTCCGCCTCGACCAGCAGCACCGCGGAGGCCCCGTCGTTGATCCCGGAGCTGTTGCCGGCGGTGACGCTGCCGCCGTCACGGAACGCCGGCCGGAGCTTCGCGAGCGCCTCGGCGGAGGTGTCCGCGCGGGGGTGCTCGTCCCGGCCGACGAGGACGGGGTCGCCCTTCTTCGACGGAACCGGGATCGGGACGATCTGGGTGTCGAACCGGCCCTCGTCGATCGCCCGGATCGCCTTCTGCTGCGACGCGAGGGCGAACGCGTCCTGCCGCTCGCGATCGACGGACCAGCGCTCGGCGACGTTCTCGGCGGTCTCGCCCATCGAATACGGGTAGTGCAGCGCGGCCAGCGCGGGGTTGACGAACCGCCAGCCGAGCGTCGTGTCCTCGAGCTCCCGTGGGCCGCGGTCCCAGGCGCCCGCCGGCTTCGCCATCACGTAGGGGGCCCGCGTCATCGATTCGACCCCGCCGCCGATGAAGACCTCGCCATCGCCGACGGCGATCGCGTGGGCGGCGGAGTTCACCGCCTGGAGCCCCGAGCCGCAGAGGCGGTTCACGGTCAGCCCAGCGACCCCGACCGGCAGGCCGGCCAGGAGCAGCGCCATCCGGGCGACGTCCCGGTTGTCCTCGCCGGCCTGGTTCGCGCAGCCGAGGATCACGTCCTCGACGAGCGCCGGGTCGATGCCGGACCGCTCGACGACGGCCCGGATCGCCGACGCCGCGAGATCGTCCGGCCGGACGGCGGCCAGCGCACCGCCATAGCGGCCGATCGGGGTCCGCACGGCGGCGACGACCCACGCTTCGCGCAGGGACCGATGGAGATCGCGCGTCATGGCCCGGATTGTAGGGTGGTCGGTCGCGGCGGCCTGCCCGGGTGCGATGATCCCGGCCGTGATCGCCAGAACGGCCCGGCTCGCTCGGGCGACGTCCTCCACGACCTCGCTGGCCCTGCTCCTCGCCTTCAACCTCGTGCCCCTGGTCGGCGTGCTTGCCTGGGGCTGGAACGTCGCGACGATCCTCGTCCTCTACTGGCTGGAGAACGGGATCGTCGGCGTCCTGAACGTCCCGAAGATCCTGCTGGCCGACGGTGCCGGCCCGAGCCCGGTGCGGATGAGCGCGGCGTTCGGTGCCGTCTCCCGGGTCGGCGTCGCCGCCTTCTTCGTCCTCCACTACGGGATCTTCTGGCTCGTCCACGGCATCTTCGTGTTCATGTTGCCGCTGTTCGCGTCGGCCGGCTCGTTGGACGCGGAGCCGATCGGTCCGGGGTTCGCGACCGGGTTCCCCGGCGAGCTCCTGCCCGCCGCGCCGGCGGTGGGACCGGATGCGCGCGCCGTCCTGTTCGGCGTGATCGGCCTCACGATCGCCCGCGGCGCAAGCTTCGTGATGAACTACCTGGGCCGCCACGAGTACCGGACGGTCTCGCCCCAGCAGCAAGCGTTCGCGCCGTATCCGCGGCTGATCACCCTGCACCTGACGATCATCTTCGGAGCGTTCGTGAGCCTGATGATCGGCAGTCCCGTGGGCGCGATCGTCGTGCTCGTGCTGATCAAGACGATCGGCGACCTGGTGGTCCACGTCCGCGAGCACGCGGCCGCCGCCGGAATGGCGCCGCCCCTCGCTGTCGGCGGCCCATTCCTGCCCCGGGCGTCGGACAGCCCGCCAGGGAGCGAGTCGTCAGCTCCCGCGACGCTCGAACGGCCCGACGGGATGGTTGGCGCCCAGCCGCAGGGCGAGGTCGACGTCGGCCGCTGAGGCCACGCCCTCCTCGACGGCCAGCCGCGCCTCGGCGTCGATCGCGCCGAGGATCCGGTCGCGGATCGCGTCGTCGCCGAGGGCGGTCGCGGGCAGGCGGAACGCCTCGGCCACCTCGCCGCGCCGCCCGTCCGGGTACGCGTAGAAACCCTCGCCACTCTTCCGCCCCAGCCGGCCGGTCTCGACGCGCTCGGCCTGGATCGGCGAGGGCCGCAGCCGATCCGGCCGCCCGAGACTCTCCCAGATGGCGCTGGCCGCCGCGGTGGTCACGTCGATGCCCGTGAGGTCCATCAGCTCGAACGGGCCGAGCGGGTAGTCCCCGGCCCGCATCGCCGCGTCGACCTGCTCGACCGTCGCCGCCCGTTCCTCGACGATCCGGAGCGCCTCGATCGTGTACGGCCGGTTCACGCGGTTGACGATGAAGCCGGGACGATCCGCCGATCGGACCGCGGTCCGCCCCCAGCGCTCGACGAGCGCCGACGCTCGCTCGAGGGCTTCGGGCGCTGTGGCCGGACCGCCGATCACCTCGACGAGCCGCATGACCGGCGCGGGATTGAAGAAGTGGAGCCCGAGCACCCGCTCGGGATGGAGGGTCGCCCGGGCGATCCCCGCGATCGACAGCGAGCTGGTGTTGGATGCGAGGAGCGTCCGCGGGTCCGCGACGCCGTCGAGCGTCCCGAAGATCGTCCGCTTGAGCTCGAGGTCCTCGAGCGCCGCCTCGATGACGACGTCGGCCTCGTCGCCGAGCGCCTCGAGCACCTCGGTGCTGCGGAGCCGGGTGATCCGGCCCTCGACCCAGTCGTCGGTCGAGTCCGGATCGAGGTCCAGGCGCACGGCCCGGCGGCCGAGCCCGTCCCGGATCCGGTCGGCGGCTCGCTCGAGGGCGATCCCGTCGACGTCGTGGAGGACGACCTCGTGGCCGGCCTCGAGGGCCAGCTGGGCGATGCCGGCGCCCATCGCCCCCGCCCCGACGATGCCAACCACCTCGATCATCGGCTGTCGCGCCCGGCCGCCGATGGCTGCGTTGCCGGGTGCGCTCCGCACTCACGCACGTCGAGTCCGCTCGCTTGCGGTGCTCCCCGGCGCCTTGCCCTCGACGCCCAGTCGCGACGAATGCCATCGCGCAGCGTCACAGCGGCTTGAAGGCCTCGAAGGGTTGGCGGCACTCGCGGCAGTAGAACAGCGAGCGGCAGAGGGTCGGCCCGAAGGCGCTGTCCATCGCGACCCGGGAAGACTCGCAGAACGGGCAGCGAACGTCGGCGGCGTCCGCCGGCGGAGCGATGCCGGCGACGCGGAGTCCGGCGCGGCCGGCCTCGGTCAGCCGATCGGTCGTCCACGGCTCCGCGAACGTGAATTCGACCCGGACCGGCCGGCCGAGGACGGCCAGCGCCTCCGAGACCGTCGCCCGGATGACCTCCAGCGCCGGGCACGCGACGAAGGTCGGCAGGAGCTCCACGGCGACGCCATCCCCGTCGAGGCGCACGGCATGGACCAGGCCCAGGTCGACGATCGAGACGGTCGGGATCTCGGGATCGTGGACCCGGCGCAAGATCGCCAGCACCCGCGTCTCCGTGATCCGCGCGGCCGGCACGAGCCCGAGCGCCGGCAGGCCCGGCGCGGCCGGCGGCGTCGTCACCACGTCGCCCCGGCCTCGGAGCGGCGAACGAGGGTGAACTCCTCGTGGAGCGCCCGGAAGGCGTCCGAATGGGCGGTCCGCGCGGTCTCCGGGTCGCGCGTCGCCGGCAGCGCCTCCAGGCCCAGCCCGATCAGCTTCGTGCTCGTCTCGGCCCGCCAGCGCGCCTCGATGGCCGACCACGGTTCGGCCAGGATCCCGTGGCGGAGCAGCGCCGTCTCGCCGGGGAGCGGCGCGAGGACCGTGCCCGCGTCCGGCCCCAGCAGCTCCAGCGCGGCGACCAGCCGGCCCCGCGGCCCCTCCCCGCCCTCCGCGAGCCGCTCGAGCCAGGCGTCCATGTGCAGGAGGTGATAACGCTCCTCGCGTCGGAGCTTGGCGACGAGCTCCCGAAGCGGCGCGTGGCTCGTCTCGGCGAGGGCCGCCAGGCGCGCCGCGTCGGCCGTCTCGTAGATCCAGCGTCGCGCGATGGTCTGCGCCCAGTCGCCGCGCGGGTGGTCGAGCAGCCGGGCATGGAACGAGCCCTCCGGTGGCCGGTCGTAGGCGACCGCGTCGACGTCCCGGCCGTCCGCGACGAGGTCGACGAACAGCCCGTACAGGGCCTGGGCGTGGCCCAGCTCGTCCTGGGCGAGCGAGCTGATCGCGACGTCCTCCTCGAGGATCGGCCCGATCCCGGTCCACTCGGAGTCGCTGAAGCCGATGACGAACTCGTCATCCGCCATCGAGAGGAGCAGCAGCGCAAGCGCCCGCTCCCGACCGTCGAGGCTCGAGCCGCCCCCGAAGTCCATCGCGAGCGGCTCGACGCCGTCGAGGGTCACTTCGCCTTCGCCCTCGGCTTCGCCTCGCCGCTCAGCTGCCGGGCCGCGGCAAGCTTCTCGCGCATCACGTACCCACCGGGCTTCTTGAACGAGCGGTCGAGCGGCGGCTGGAGCAGGTCCGGATCCGCCAGGTCGTGGATGTCGGCCCGGCGGACGACCCAGAGATGGACGCTCTCCTGGCGCCGCGAGTACATCTCCCGGGCGTAGTGCAGCGCGAGCGTCGCGTCCGGCGCCATCACGGAGCCGCCGTGCCGCATGGGGTCGCCGTCCTTCTCCTGGCGGAAGACCTCCCAGGGCTCGAGGATCCCGACCGGGGCAGGCGCATCGCTCATGCGGCGACGCCCGGCGCGGCCAGGATCGTGTCGCGGACCCACTGCGTGTCGGCCCAGCGGTCGCGCCGGAACTGGAGGCGCTCCTCGGACTTCGGACCGTGGTTCGTGACGACCGTCCGGAGCTCGTTCCAGTCGGGCTCGGCGTAGCGCCATGCGCCGGCGGCCTCGTCGAGCCGCAGCTCCGGATCCGGCAGCGTCAGCCCCAGCTCCCGGATCCGGGGCACGTAGATGCCCAGGAACTCCTGCCGCAGCTCCTCGCTCGTCTTCGCCTTGATCCGCCAGTGGATGTCGCGATCCTTCGAGCGGTCGCTGCGCGGGCCGTGCATCTGCATCAGCGGGCCCCACCAGCGATCGAGCGCCTCCTGGATCGCGGCGCGCTGCGACGGCGTCCCGGTCACCATCGTCACGACGACGTCGCGCCCGTGCATGATGTGGACGCTCTCCTCCCAGCAGATCTTCCGCATCGTCCGGGCGTACGGGGCGTAGGACGAATCGCGAAGCGCCTGCTGGGCGACGATCGCCGCGGCGTCGACGAGCCAGGCGATGATCCCGATGTCGGCCCACGACTTCGTCGGGTAGTGGAAGACGTTGTGGAACTTCGTCTTCCCGGCGAGCAGGTCCTGCATCATCGCCTCGCGCGGCTTGCCGAGGTCCTCGGCCACCCGGTAGAGCAGCTGTGCGTGGCCGACCTCGTCCTGGACCTTCGCGGTCAGCGCGAGCTTCCGGCGCAGCGTCGGCGCCCGCATGATCCATTCCCGCTCCGGGAGCACGCCCATCAGCTCGCTGTTGGCGTGCATCTCGACGAACCGGAGGACCTGCGTCCGGTACTCGTCGGGCATCCAGTCGGTCGCCTCGACCTTGCCGCCGCCCGTCACGTGCTCCTCGAAGTGGCGGTAGCGCTCGTCGTGGTCGAGGGCCTCGTCGTTGAACGGGAGCTGGCTGCGCTCGCGCGCCGGGAGGACGGGGTCGAGGGCGAGCGGATCGGTCATCGGTGGTCCTCAGAGAGGGCGCGGAGCGCGAGGTCGACGTAATGGTCGGCGATCCGGTCGCCCGACAGGCGACCGTCCGGTCGGTACCAGGTGGCGATCCCGTTCAGGGCGGTGAGGAGGAAGGTGGCGGCGAGCGCGGCATCCGTCGCATGGAAGGCGCCGATGGCGAGGCCGTCCTCGATCGTCGAGCGGAAGCGTGCTTCGTACGCGTCGCGGCGGGTGCCGATCGCGTCGCGGCGCCCTGGGGAGAGGTGGCGCCACTCGGTGACGAAGACACTCGATCGCTCCGGGTCCGCGGTGATCACCTCGACGTGGGCCTCGACCAGGGCGGCGAGCCGGTCGACCGGATCGTTCGCGGAGACGTCCGCGGTGGCCGCGGCGGCCGACCGCTCGAACGCGGTGGCCGCCGCCTCGACGATCGAAAAGAGGACATCCTCCTTCGAGGAGACGTGGGCGTACATGCTGGCGGCCTGGATGTCGAGGGCCTTCGCGATGTCGCGGACGCTGGTGGCCGCGTAGCCGTTCGCGTGGAAGAGCCCGCTGGCCACCTCGTCGATCTCGCGCCGTCGGGCGCCGGTCTCGATCACCCGCCATCCTCCTACCTAACGATCGTTAGGAGTGTCGCCGCGTCGGCCCGGGATGTCAAGCCGGCGCCGTGAGGCCGGCGGTGGTGCAGGTCCGCACGCTTCGCACGCAGGAGACGATTCGATCCCGGTTACGCTGGCGTCCGACTGGTCGACGAACCGGCGTCCGATGAGGACGCCTGCGGCCCTTCGCGCAGCAAGGACCGACGGATGACCGACTTCCCCGCACACGACCTCGCGGACGACCGCGCCCTCCTCGAGGAGCTCGAGCCCGAGGCGGCTCGCCTCTACGACCGCCACGCGAAGGTGGCCCAGGAGTGGTTCCCCCACGACTACATCCCGTATCGCCTGGGGCGCGACTTCGACAAGGAGCCCTGGACGCCCGACCAGCCGCGACTGACCGGCGTCGCCCAGACGAGCTTCGAGGTGAACCTCCTCACCGAGGACAACCTGCCCTCGTACCACCGCCTGATCCACGGGATGTTCGGCTCCGGCGACGGCGCATGGATCAACTGGATCGGCCGCTGGACGGCCGAGGAGGGTCGCCACGCCATCGTCCTGCGTGACTACCTGACGGTGACGCGCAACCTCGATCCCGTCGCCCTCGAGCGGGGCCGGATGACCCAGCTGCAGCAGGGCTACGACCGCGACTCGATCGACACGCTCCGGGGCCTGGCGTATGTCGCCTTCCAGGAGCTCGCGACCCGGATCTCCCACAAGAACACCGGTCGCTACTCGCAGGACCCGGTGGCCGACCGGATCATGAGCCGGATCGCGGCCGACGAGAACCTCCACATGGTGTTCTACCGCGACATCCTCGGCGCCGCCCTGAAGATCCAGCCGTCCCGGGCGGTCCAGGCGATCGTCGCCGAGGTCCTCGCGTTCGAGATGCCCGGCAACGGGATCCCGGGCTTCCTGCGGAAGGCCGCAGCCATCGCGAAGGCCGGCATCTACGACATCAGGATCCACCGCGACGAGGTCCTGATGCCGATCCTGAAGCACTGGCGGATCTTCGAGCTGACGGGCCTGGATGCGGCCGCCGAGGACGCCCGCCGGATGCTCGCCGAGCACCTCGAGAAGCTCGAGATCGCCGCCCGGCGATTCGAGGAGAGGATGGCGCTCGGCGCCGGCACCGACCGTCTGGTCCGCGCCGGCTGATCCCGGCCGCCGGGCGGCGAGCTCCGAGGCCGGCGGCGCACCCTCAGGCCACGCAGTCGCCCGGTTGACCGAGCCCCGGAGCGGGGCCAAGCGGGCTGGTCCGCCCGACGTACAGGTCGAGCCGGCCGCACGAGAGGTCCGTTCGCCCGAAGGGCGCGCTCTGCATCGACGAGCCGTCGGCGTTCCGGACGTCGACGACCGAGCCCTCGACGACGTCCATCCCGAGGAGCGGGCGTCCGGACACGGTTCGGGCCTCGACGTGCCACGGCAGCGCCGGCAGGCGGGCTTCCGGGAACTCGCCGGCTCCGCCGGCAGCGACCAGACCGATCGGCGCGCCGTTCACGAGGACGTTCACGGCGAGGGTGGTCCCGTTCAGGACGTGGAGCGTGTAGTCCGTGCCGTCGGCGCGGCTCCGCGCCGCGGTCGGAACGAGCGATCCGCAGCCGGCCACGAGGACCTCGAGGACCGCGAGGACCGCGAGCCCGACGATGCAGCGTCTCATGCAGTTGCGATCATCCGGCGAACCGGGCCCGGAGCGTCGCCATCGGCGCGAACCGCCACGACGGCAGGAACCTGGCCGCGTAGACGAGCTCGCGGCACTCCTGCTCCACCTCGAAGGCCTCGAGCAGCCCCGCATTCGCCGGCCGGACCACCTCGAGGAACGCCCGCCGCGCAGCGGCGATCCACCGACGGATGCCGCCGTCCGGATCGCCGCCGCGACGGTGTTCCACGACCCGCCCGACGTGGTCGAGGCTCGACAGCATCTGCGCGACGTCGCGCTCGATGGGCTGGCGGAGGACGTTGCCATCCGCCCCGAGCGCGGGATTGCCGTCGAAGTCGATGACCGCCAGCCCGCGCGACCACTCGAGGACCTGCCCGACGTGGAGGTCGCCGTGGATCGGCTGGATCGGCACCGCCGAGTCCGTCGCGACGCCCGGGTCGATGGCCGCGCGCATCGCCGGGGCCCAGCCCCGCAGCTCCTCGCCATCCGCGCCGTCCGTCAGGGCGAGCGCCTGCTCGAGGGTCGCGACGGCCGCCGACCGCCAGGCATCGACGTCCGCCGCAAGCGCGACCCCGAACGGACCCGCGATCAGCGGCGAGGGCAGGGCCAGCGCTCGATGCAGGCCGGCGACGAGCCGGCCGAGCTCCCGACCCGTGGAGATCGCGGTCTCCGGTCCGGCCTCGGCCCGTTCGACGACCCACTCCCAGCCGTCGCGTGCGCCCGCGAGGAAGGCGTCACCCTGGGCGATCGTCAGCTCGATGCCGGCCGGCGACCGCCACGCGATCGAGCCCAGCGGCTGCGGGATGCCCCGGTAGCCGACCGCGGCGAGGTGGCCGAGCAGGAGCGTCGCCCGCGACGGGCTCGGGCCCACCGTTCGGAACCACTTCACGATCGCCCGCTCGCCGACGACGACCGACTCGTGCGTCTGGTCGACCCCGATCGCCCGCTCCGAGGCCAGCGGCACGCCCGCGACGAACGCGGACAGACCGTCCCCGGCGACCGCCCGGCGCCAGCCCGCGAACCCCCAGCGCAGGATCGGGACCGACGCGAACCCACCGTCGCCCGTGTCCAGCAGCGCCACCGCGAACCGGTCCGTCAGCCGGACCGCGCCGGCGGGCGGGAGACCCGGGCCGTCGACGCCCTGGATCGGCGGACCCGCGCGCAACTCCTCGAGGAGTGCCGCATCCGTCTCGTACGATTGCGCCTCGATCCCCGTCGCCTGCACCGCCACGAGGAGATGATGGCCCAGCCGCTGACCGTCCTGTTCATGCCCGAGTCGGCCTACGGGCCCACGAACAACTGCATCGGGATCGGCGACATCCTCCGCCGTCACGGGCATCGCGTGGTCTTCGCGGCGGAGGCATCGTGGGCCGGCCGGCTGGCGCCCCTGGGCTTCGTCGAGGACCTGGTCGACCTCGCCCCGCCGCCCGAGCCGGATCCGACCGGCGCGGCGCAGGACGCGGGCCAGTTCTGGAAGGACTTCATCCGCGACACGGCGCCGGAGTTCCGCAAGCCGACGATCGAGCAGCTCGACACGTTCATGGTCCCGACGTGGCGGGCCCTGATCGACGGCGCCCGCTACTGCGAGCCGCAGCTCCGCGAGATCATCGCCCGCCAGGCGCCGGACGTGATCGTCGAGGACAACGTGGTCTCGTTCCCGGCGCTCCAGACCGCCGGTCGCCCGTTCGTCCGGATCGTCTCGTGCAACCCGCTCGAGATCCGCGGCGACGCCGATGGCTCGGCCGCGATCGCGCCGACCTATTCCGGCCTGCCCGCCGACGACACGGCCGAGTGGGAGGCGTTCCGCGAGGCGTACGACCGCACCCACCGCCCGACGTGGGAGGCGTTCGACCAGTGGTGCCGCGAGCAGGGAACGCGGCCGCTTCCCGAGCTGGAGTTCATGCACCCCTCGGAGGTCCTGAACCTCTACGTGTATCCGCAGGTCGCCGACTACACGGATCGCCGCCCGCTCGACCCGGACCGCTGGCAGCGCCTGGACTCGTCCGTCCGCCGGACGGACGCCGCGTTCGAGATCCCGGCGGGGCTCGCGGACCGGCCGGCCGGATCGGCGCTCGTCTACCTCTCGCTGGGCTCGCTCGGCTCGGCGGACGTCGACCTCATGCGGCGGCTCGTCGGCGTCCTCGGCGACTCGCCCCACCGCTTCATCGTCTCGAAGGGCCCGCAGCACGACCAGTACGACCTGGCGCCGAACATGTGGGGCGCCGAGTTCGTGCCGCAGACGACGATCATCCCGCTCGTCGACCTCGTGATCACCCACGGCGGCAACAACACGACGACCGAAGCCTTCCACTTCGGCAAGCCGATGGTCGTGCTCCCCCTGTTCTGGGACCAGTACGACAACGCGCAGCGGGTCGACGAGACCGGGTTCGGCGTCCGGGTCCCGACGTACGCGTTCGAGCCGGCGGACCTGACGGCCGCGATGGATCGACTGGCCGGCGACGTCGCGCTCCGGACGCGGATGGCCGGGATCGGGGCGGAGATCCGGGCACGCGACGGCGTCGCGAAGGCCGCGGCCGCGATCGAGCGCGTGGGGCTCGCGAGCCGGTGACGACGGCCGCCCCGGTCTCGATGCGGACCGTCCGGGCGACGCGCTACGTGACGGCCTTCCGCGAAGGTGGCTCGCTGCCCGGCCTCGTCGAGGCCGACGACGACGGGATGTACGTCGTGAAGTTCCGCGGCGCCGGCCAGGGACCGCGCGTCCTCGTCGCCGAGTGGCTCGCCGGGGAGATCGCCCGCGCGCTTGGACTGCGGGTCCCGGACCTCGTGGCCGTGGACCTCGTGAAGGACCTCGCCGACAGCGAGCCCCACCAGGAGATCCACGACCTGCTCGTGGCGAGCGTCGGCCGGAACATCGGGCTGGATTTCCTGCCCGGCGCCCTGACGTTCAACCCGGCGATCGACGCGGCCGATCCCGACTGGGCCGCGGCGGTCGTCTGGTTCGACGGGCTGGTGACGAACCCCGACCGCTCGCCGAAGAACCCGAACCTCCTGACCTGGGGCCCGAACACCTGGCTGATCGACCACGGCGCGGCGCTCTCGATCCACTTCACCTGGCGCGATCCGGACGCCCACGCCCGGCGCTCCCACGCCGAGCGGCTCGCCGACCACGTGCTCATGCCGTTCGCGTCGTCGATCGAGGCGGCGGACGAGCGGCTGGGGCCGCTGGTCACGCCGGAGCTGCTCGAGGACCTAGCCGCCGCGATCGCCGATGACTGGCTTGCGCCGGACCCCGCCATCGGGTCGCCCGACGACCAGCGCCGGGCCTACGTGACCTATCTCCTCCGTCGGCTCGAGGCGCCGCGGCCGTTCGTGGCCGACGCCGAGCGGTTGCGGGCCGCCGTGGCACCCGCCTGATGGCCGGCCATCCGTTCCAGTACGCCGTCGTCCGCGTGGTCCCGCGGGTGGAACGCGGCGAATCCCTGAATGCCGGCGTGATCCTGCTCTGCCGGCCGAAGCGCTTCCTCGCGGCGAAGGTGGGGCTGGACGCCTCGCGCCTCCGAGCCCTCGACCCGGACGTGGATCCCTCGACGATCGAGACGCATCTCGCCGGCATCGAGCGGATCGCCGCCGGCGACCCGGCGGCGGGGCCGATCGCGGCGCTGGGGCAGGGCGAGCGGTTCCACTGGCTCGTCGCGCCGTCGTCGACCGTGATCCAGCCGTCGGAGGTCCATACCGGGATCTGCGACGACCCCGCCGAGGAGCTGGACCACCTGTTCGAGCGGCTGGTTCGCTGATCGAGTGACCTCCGGCGTTTTGCGCCGGTGGCGTGTTGTGGCCGGCACGCACGGTCGCTACCATCTGCCGGCCGGGGCGAACAGAGGGAGAACGTGGGCGACGAGCAGCCTGATCGACAGCCGTCGGTCGACGAGGGGGCTGGCCGCATCCTCCGCCTCTTCCGATTCCGCCCAGTCCGTCTCGCGTTCGACACGATCGTGCGCGACGTGATGATCCCGGACCTCCTCGCCCGGGACGGCCTCGAGGCGGTCATCGTCGGGCGGCGCGGCCCGGGCGAGCTGGGCGATCGGCTGATCGCGAGCGTGTGGCGCGACCAGGCCGCGATGGTCGACGCGGTCGGTGCCTCGTTCGATCGGCCGGTCTTCCATCCCGAGTTCATGGACGAGACGACCGACAAGGTCCTCGAGACCGCGCCGATCGCGTTCGCCTGTCGATCCGGCGACCCAGCCGACCCGCAGCTGGTCCGGCTCGTGACCGGCCGCATCCGGCCCGGCGCGGGGTCGGCCTACCTGGCGGAGGCGCGAGCGGGGACGCTGGCCGACATCGAGGCCGGCCGTGGCCCGTCCAGCCTGTACCTCGCCGACCTCGGCGACGACCGGTTCGCCACCGTCTCGCTGTGGAGCGACTGGTCGAACGTGGGCGAGGCGACGGGCGGGACGTTGCGGCGCCCGGAGGTGACCCGCCACTCGACGCTGCTCGTCGAATGGCAGGTGGACCACTACGAAGTGCTCCCCGGTCTGCCGATTCCCGGTCGGCCGAGCTGACCGGGACTCACCCGGAACCCGGCGGCGCATGCGGAACTGGGCGGGGAACCGGGAGTACGCGGCCCGTCGGATCCTCGAGCCGCGCTCCGTCGAGGAGGTCCAGGAGCTCGTCCGCGGGTCGCGGTCGATTCGGGCCCTCGGCACGCGCCACGCGTTCAGCGAGGTCGCCGACACGACCGGCGATCTCGTGTCGCTGCGCGGGCTGCCCCGACGGATGGAGGTGGATGCCGCCGCCGGGACGGTGACGGTCGACGGCGGCCAGACGTACGGCGAGCTGGTCGGACCGCTCGACGCCGCAGGCTGGGCGCTTCACGATCTCGCCTCGCTGCCGCACATCGCGGTCGCCGGCGCGTGCGCGACCGGCACCCATGGCTCCGGCGACCGGCTCGGGAACCTGGCCACGGCCGTCGTCGGCCTCGAGCTCGTCACCGCGAGCGGCGACATCGAGCGGGTCGACGGATCATCCACGGACGTCCGGCTCGCGGGCGCGGTCGTCGCGCTGGGAGCGCTCGGCGTGGTCCCGAGCCTGTCCCTCCGGATCGAGCCGGCCTACGCGATGCGCCAGGAGGTCCGGGAGGACGTGCCGTTCGCCGCCGCCTTCGACCAGCTCGGGGAGATCCTCGGCGCCGCCGACGCCGTCAGCCTGTTCACCGACTGGGCCGCGCCCCGGTTCCACCAGGTCTGGCTGAAGACCCGCGTCGACGGCCCCGGGCGCGAGCTCCCGCGCGCCCTTCGCGACGCCCGGCCCGCCGAAGGCGAGCGCCACCCCATCCCGGGGCTATCCGCCGAGGCCTGCACGCCGCAGCTCGGCGTTCCCGGGCCCTGGCACGAGCGTCTCCCCCACTTCCGCCTGGACCACGTCCCGAGCGCCGGCGCCGAGCTCCAGAGCGAGTCCCTCGTGCCGCGGGCCGAGGCCGCGTCGGCCCTCGCCGCCGTCGCCCCGCTGGCCGATCGCCTCGCGCCGCTCGTCTGGGTCTCCGAGGTCCGGTCGATCGCCGCCGACCCGCTCTGGCTGAGCCCGTCCTTCGACCGGGACAGCGTCGCGATCCACTTCACCTGGAAGCCGGACCGGGCCGCGGTCGAGCCCGTGATGCGGGCCGTGGAGCGGGCGCTCGAGCCCTTCGAGCCGCGTCCGCACTGGGGCAAGCTGTTCGGGATCGAGCCGGACCGCGTCCGCGCCGCCTACCCGGAGCGCCCGGCGTTCGCGGCGCTGGCACGCCGCGTGGACCCGAACGGGACCTTCCGCAACGCGTTCGTGGACCGGTTCGTCCTGGACGCCTGAGGCTCGCTCGCTACTCCCCGGTGAACCGCGGCGGACGCCGCTCGAGGAACGCGGCAATGCCCTCGGCGTGGTCGGCGGTCTCGCCCGCCCGGCCCTGGAGCTCGGCCTCGGTCTGGAGCTGCTCCTCGAGCGTCGATTCCCAGGACAGCTCGAGGGCCTCCTTCGTCAGGGCGAGGGCCACCGGCGCCGCGGCGGCCAGCCGCGTCGCGAGGGCCCGCGCCTCGTCGAGCAGGATCTCGGGTGGGACGACCGTCGCGACGAGTCCCAAGCGTTCGGCGTCCTCGGCGGTCAGCGGGTCCGTCGTGAGCGCCAGCTCGGCCGCCTTCGCGGCCCCGATGAGCCGGGGCAAAAGCCACGTTGCGCCCGTGTCCGGGATGAGTCCGACCCGTCCGAACGCCAGGAGGAACGACGCGCCCGTCGCGGCGATCCGGATGTCGCAGGCGAGGGCGAGCGAGGCGCCCGCGCCGGCGGCGACCCCGTTGATCGCGCCGACGATCGGCTTCGGCAGCCGCCGCATCGCGAGCAGCAGCGGGTTGTAGCGGGCGCGGATCTCGTCCTCGAGGGGCAGGGCGTCGGGCTCGAGCCGCTCGCGCAGGTCCTGGCCGGCGCAGAACGCCCGGCCGGCGCCGGTCAGGACGACGGCACGGACGGCGTCGTTGCCGGCCAGCTCGTCGAACGTCGCCAGGAGCGCCTCCTTCAACGGCACGGTCAGCGCGTTCAGCGCATCGGGCCGGTTCAGGGTGACGACGGCGACGCCGCCGGCAATCTCGACGGTCAGGTCGGGCACGGGTTCGAGGGGATCCGCTCGGTCGCGCGACGGGGCCGCCGGTCGGCCGTCGATCCGCGTCAGGCGGCCGGGCTCGGCAGCCCCGCGGCCTCGACCAGCTGCCCGTCGACGAGCTCGAACACCCGCCGATCGACCGGCTCGTCCGCCCCGCCGGAGGCCTCGACGACGAAGTCCGTGAAGAGGCTCGCGAACTCGAGGTCGTCCGGGCGCAGCGTGGCCGCCACCAGGAGGTGACGCTCGGGGACCGCGACGAGCACCCGACCGGCCGGCGCCAGCTCGGCGCCGAGCCGCGCCAGGACGTCCGGCAGAAGGAGCCGGGCCGCATCCCAGCCGTCGCCCGTCTCGCTGGAGATCAGCCGACGTTCGCCCGAGACGTCGTCGGTCCACGCCGCGGTCGCCGACCACTCGGCGAGGTTCCGCATCGCGGCCTCCTGGATCGTCCCGGTCGAGACGCCCCACGACAGCAGGTGGTCGCCGTTGACGATCACGTCGAACCCGCCGGCGTGGAGGACGTAGAGCACGGCCAGTCCCACCGGCCCCTCGTCGACGAGCGGCTGGGAGTGGCTCCGGTTCGCGTCGGCGGCCAGCGCCTCGGGATTGACCTCGGCGATCGCCAGGCCCTGCGTCCCGGGCGCGCGGAGGACCGGGAAGATGATCGCGGACGCGGCGTCCCAGCTCTGCTCGGGCGCATCGGCGATCGCGCTGGGCGTGTCGGGAGCGGGGATGTGTCCCGAGACGGGCGAGGAGGCGTCGATCGGGCTCAGGATGTCCGGCGGCGCGTCGCGGATGCTCCCCGGCGGCTCGTCGCCGATGTCCCGGAGGTCCACGCCGTAGTCGCTGGCGTCGCTGGGCTCACGTTCCATCGATCAGCGTCCCTTCCACTCCGGTCGGCGCTTCTCGACGAAGGCCGCCATTCCTTCCGTCTGGTCCTCGGTGGCGAAGAGGGCGAAGAACGCCCGGCGCTCCGCGCGCAGGCCTGCCGAGAGCGGCAGCTCCTCCGCGAGGCGGACGGCCTCCTTCGCCGCGAGCACCGCGACCGGCGCCTGGGCCGCGATCGCCCGGGCCAGGCCGAGCGCCTCGCCCAGGGTGGCCTCGGGCGCGACGACCCGGCCGACGAGCCCGTACGCCTCCGCCTCGCGGGCGCCGATCGTCCGGCCGGTGAGGATCAGGTCCATCGACCGGGCCCGGCCGATGGCCCGCGTCAGCCGCTGCGTCCCCCCGGCGCCGGGCATCACCCCGAGGTTGATCTCCGGCTGGCCGAACTTGGCGTCCTCCGCGGCGACGATCAGGTCGCAGCCCATCGCGAGCTCACAGCCCCCGCCGAGGGCGAAGCCGCGGACCGCGGCGACGATCGGTGTCCGCGTCGCCCAGATTCGATCCCACACGCCGAACCGGTTCTCCACCGCGAGCGTGACCGGGGTCTGGCGGGCGAGCTCGCGGATGTCGGCCCCGGCCGCGAAGGCCCGCTCGCCGGAGCCGGTGAGGACGATCGCCCGGCAACGCGGATCGCGGTCGAGAGCCTCCAGGGCGTCCGCGAGCGCATCGAGGAGGTCGAAGCTCAGCGCGTTGAGGACGTCCGGCCGCTGGATCGTGACGAGGGCGACCCCGTCGACCGGGCCCTCGGGGCCGGTCGCGGGAAGGGCGACGCCGACCAGCTGATCGTCGGCCGGATGGTCCCGTTCGGTCGGCGCGGTCTGGGTCAACACGATCCCTCCGTGGTCGCCCACAGTAGCAGCGGGGGCGGCCGAACGGAACGGCTCCGCACGGTCGGGGCCGCCGCCACGGCCTCAGCCGTTCGCGGGGTCCTCGAGGACGAGCAGCGTCGCGAGGCCCGGGGCGATCTCCCGGAGATTCCGGCCGGCCTGGCGCATCGCATCCGAGGCGAGGCCCGCGTCGAGGGCGGCCCGATCGTCGAACTCCATCGCCGTGATCAGCACGAGATCCGTCTCCCCACCGAGCTCCTGGGCCACCTCCTGGACCCGGGTGGCCCGGAGCCCGGGCGTCTGCGCCACGAGGGGCAGGTGCTCCTCCCGGTAGCGGCGGCGGAAGGTCGCGAGGGCCTCGTCGCCGCCGTCCGGTCGGCGATAGAGCGCGAGCAGCGTCGTCACGGAGTCCTCCTCATTCGGGATCGCCCGGAAACTCGGTCCACGCGCCGCGTC
>DATBGP010000179.1:0-13101 GCA_036557925.1 Candidatus Limnocylindrales bacterium
AGGCCCTCCTCCAGCCGCTCCAGGGCGATCTCGTCGGGCGTTCCCAGGAGCACGTCCTCGCCCGCGCGCAGGGCAACGATCGCGTCCACGACCTGGGCCGAGCCCTGGGCCAGGGCGTGCATGTCGAGGGCATCGGTGACCGTCACGCCCTCGAAGTGGAGCTGCTTGCGGAGCAGGTCGCGCAAGACGGCGGCGGAGAGGCTGGTCGGCAGGTCGCCTTCGAGCTCGGGCAGCGCGACGTGCCCGGTCATCACCATCTTCGCCCCGGCGGCCAGGGCCGTCCGGAAGGGGATCAGCTCCCGCTGCTCCAGCTCGGCGACGGTCCGATCGAGCCGGGGCAGGCCCAGGTGCGGATCTGCTGCGGCATCGCCGGCGCCCGGGAAGTGCTTGACGGTCGCCGCCACGCCCTCGGCCTGGAGGCCCCGGACCGTCGCCGCGGCGAGCGTCCCCACAGCCCCTGGATCGTCGCCGAAGCTGCGGATCCCCAGCGCCGGATTGGCCGGATTGCTCGCGATGTCGCACACCGGGGCGTAGTTCACGTTCACGCCGAGGGCCCGCAGCTCGCGGGCCGTCGCCCCGGCGACGCGCTCGGCCAGGTCCGCGTCGCCCGCCGCGCCCAGGGCCATGGCGCCCGCGAACTGGGTGGTCCCGTCGCCGAGGCCGATCAGCTGGCCGCCCTCCTGGTCCGCGGCCACCAGCAGCGGTGGATCGCCGGCCGGCCGCGCCGCCTGGATCGCGGTCGTCAGCGCCCGGACCTGCCGAGGATCGACGACGTTCTGGGCGCGGAAGAGCGTCACCCCGGCGACGCCGCCCTCTCCGATCCGCCTCGCCGCCGGCGCCGGCAGCTCGGTGCCGGCGAAGGCGATCAGGAGGCGCTCCGACGTCACGACTTGACGGAGCCGGCCAGGATCCCTCGCACGAACGCCCGCTGGAGCGCCAGGAAGACGATCAGCGGCACGATCATCGTCAGGAAGGCACCCGAGGTGAGCAGGTGCCAGGCGCCTCCATATGCGCCGAGCAGGTTGAACAGCGCCGTCGGCATGACCCGGACGTCGGCTCCGGGCCCGAGGAAGACGAGGGCCACGAGCAGGTCGTTCCAGACCCACAGGAACTGGAAGATCGCGAAGGCGCCGAGGGCCGGGATCGAGAGCGGCAGCACGATCCGGATGAAGGTCTGGAACGCCGACGCGCCGTCGATCGACGCGGACTCGAACAGGTCACGCGGCAGCTGCGACATGAAGTTGTAGAGCAGGAAGATCGCGAGCGGCAGCCCGAACGCCGTGTGGGCCAGCCAGACCCCGATGAAGGTGCCGTACAGGGACAGGCCGCTGTAGAGCTTGAGGACCGGGATCAGCGCCATCTGGAGGGGCACCACGAGGAGCGCCACGACGACGATGAACAGGAAACCCCGGCCGCGGAAGGGAATCCAGGCGAATGCATAGGCGGCGAACGCGGCAATCGTGATCGGGATGACCGTGGCGGGGATGGTCACGATCAGGCTGTTCAGGAAGGCCTCACCCATGCCGTTTGCCGCGAGGACCTGCTGGTAGTTCTGCAGCGTCCACCCCTGTTCGAACGGGTGGATCAAGGCCGTCCACCAGCCGGTCTGGGTGATCAGCTGGGGGTTCCGGAAGGAGCTGACGAGCAAGCCCGCCGTGGGCAGGGTCCACAGGAAGCAGATCACGATCACGGAGATGCGCAGCGGGGCGCTCTGGAGCATCGGCGCCCGCCAGAACCTGGTGCGCCCCCTGGAGCCCGCGATCGGCTTGGCTGGTGCCGCCATCACATCGCCGCCTGACGTCGGAAGTTGCGCAGGTTGAGGACCATCACCGGCAGCACGGCGATGAACAGGACGGTCGCCAGCGCCGCGGCTCGCCCGTCATTGAAGTACTGGAACATCTCCTTGAACATCCGGACCGCGACCACGTCGTCATGGTTGATGCCCCCGCTGACCGACATGACGATGTCGAAGATCTTGAGGGTGGCGATCGCGATCGTCGTGGTCACCGTCACGATCGTGCCGCGGATCATCGGCACGATCACCCTGAGGAACAGCTGGCGCTCCGAGGCGCCGTCGAGCCTCGCCGCCTCCTGGATCTCCGACGACACCCCCTTGATCGCCGCCGAGAACACGACCATCGCGAAGCCCGTCTGGAGCCAGATCAGGATCAACATCTCCGCTGGGAGGTTGATGGGAAACTGCGTGGCCCACGGGATCGGCTGGCCGCCGAGGCCCGTCCAGATGGCGTTCAGGAGCCCGAACTGCGGCTGGCTCGGCGGCTGGTAGGCGTAGACGAACTTCCAGATGACGGTCGCGCCGACGAGCGAGATGGCCAGCGGCAGGAAGACGAAGACCTTCGCCAGGGACTCGCGCCGGATGCGGTCGAAGAGGGCGGCCGTGAGCAGGCCGAGCAGCACGCTGCCGCTCGTCGCGATCAGGAGCCACAGGACGTTGTTGCGAAGGATCTCGAGGAACGGCGGCGTGCCGAGGCTCGCCCAGTTGTCGAGCGTGAACGCGCCGTTCTTGTCCAGGAAGCTCCCGATCACCGTGTAGACGGCCGGGTAGACGAGGTAGATCGCGAGCAGCACCAGGGCCGGCGTCACGAAGACCCACGGCAGGATGCTGTCACGGAACCTGGGCGGCAGGCGCTCGACCAGGGCGCTCGCGCCCGTGTACAGGAGCCAGATCCCGCCGACACCGACGAGGAGCGCGATGGCCGCGAGCAGGAGCTTGGCGAAGAACTGATCGCCCTGCCCGTTGCGCAGCGCCTCGGCGCCCGCGCTGTTCCCGATCAGGTCATAGATCGAGGCGAGGAGATTCTGGCCCCCGTGCTGCTCGATCAGGATCCTGACGCCGAGCGCCGCCAGGACCAGCCCGATCAGGCTGCCGACCAGCACGGCTCGCGACGAGCCGTACGAGCCCGAATCGTGCGTGCGGTTCGCCGCCACCTCGCCCCTCCGCGGAAGAACTTGACGGAAGAGTCGCGGGGCGCCCACCGGTGGGTGGGGCGCCCCGCGATTCAGCTACGAGACGATTCGCCGCCTACTTCGGCCAGCTGTCGTCGATGGCCTTCAGCGTGGCATCGGTGTTCGTGCCGTTGCTGTTGGCCCAGTCGGAGATGCCGGTCCAGAAGCTGCCCTGGCCGACGGCCGGGGGCATCAGGTCGGAGGCGTCGAAGCCGATGGCCGTCGCGCCGGACGCGATCTGGTTCGCGACCTTCAGCTTGTAGTTGCCGGCATACCAGTCGGCCGGCACCTTGACGTTCGGCGACAGGACGCCGACACCCTTGATCCAGCCCTCGAGGCCTTCCGGCGTCGCCAGGAACTCCGCGAAGGCGCGGACCTCGGGGCGATCGTTGAAGACCATGAACGAGTCGGCGGAACCCTCGGCGCCCTTGTACTGGTCGGAGATGGTCGGGAACGGCATGATGCCGATGTCCCCGTCGTCACCGATGAGGTACTTGGACGGCTGTCCGCTGGTCCGCTTGTCCGGGAAGAAGTCCGGGCCGTACCAGACGGGGATCTTCTGCATCCAGCAACCCGGCGCGGCCGTGTCCTGGTTGAACATCGGATCCATCACGGTCTTGAGGTCGGCGTTGACGATCGCCTGTCCGCCACCGTCGACGTACTGGTCCTTGAAGAGCAGGGAGCCGACCTTGTCGAAGGCGGCCTTGATCTTCGGGTCCTCGAACGTGATCTTGTGGCTGATCCAGTCCTGGGTGACCTGCGGATCCTCGGTCTTGAGGAGGACTTCCTCGACCCAGTCCGTCAGCTCCCAGCCGGTCGCCGTGCCGGGGCCGCCGGCGCTGACGCAGAACGGATGGCTGCCGTCGGCAACGATCTTGTCGGCCAGAGCGGTCAGCTCATCCCATGTCTTCGGGACCTGGTAGCCCTTCGCGGCGAAGGCCTTCACGGGGTACCAGATCATCGACTTGACGTCGGCCTTGGTCGGGATGCTCCAGATCTTGTCGCCCTCTGAGGTGAGGCCGATCGTCGTCGGGAACTCCGCCTTGAGCTTCGCGGCGCCGTCGGCGCCCACGATCGCGGCGATGTCCTTGATCTTGCCCTGCTGGGCGTAGGCGAGCACCGCCGTCGGCTGGGCGATCTGCGACATGTCCGGCGGCTGGCCGCCCTCGACCCGCGTCTTGAGCACGGTCTCGTGGCTCGAGCCGATGCTGTCGACCTGGATCGCGATGCCGGTCGCCGCCGCGAAGTCCTTGATCGCCGCTGCGAAGCCTTCACCCTCGCCGCCGGTCCACTGCGTCTGGATCGACACCTTCTTGCCGTTGAACGGCTTGTCGCTCCCGAGCGCCTGATCGAGCTCGGCGTAGCCCGTCGGGACCGTCGGCAGGTTCAACGCCGCGGCTGCCGACGGCGCCGGCTCCGATGCGGCCGGTGCCGAAGCGGCCGGCGCAGATGCGGCCGGGGCGGATGCTGCCGGCGCAGACGCGGCCTGCGACGGCGATGGTGACGCACTGCTTCCGCAGGCGCCGACCACGATGGCAACGACGCCCAGCAGGGCGGACGTTGTCCGGAGTCTCCTGACCATGAATGTCTCCTCCTGCGAGCCACCACCACGGTGGGTGACGGATGGCTCAGGGTGTGAGTATCCCACTCCGGGACGCTTGCTCAACCCACGGCTTCGCGTGCGACCACCTCCTTCGCGACCGGATCCAGCAGGGCGATGGCGCCCCTCGTCCCGATGTCGTGATCGGACCCGGCGAGCCGGACGTCCGTCTCCGCGAGCAGCTCCGCGGCGAACGCCGACGGGGCCGCGATCCGCGAGAGCCCGGCCCGGATGCGTTCGAGCAGGGGCGCGCCGGCGCGGCTGATACCGCCGCCGATCACGACCTGCTCGACGTCGTAGGCCAGGACGAGCTCGTGCGTCATCCGGGCGATCGCCGCGGCGGCCGCGTCCACGAGACGCGTCGCCAGCGGGTCGCCGGATTCGGCCGCGGCGAAGACGTCGGCGGCGCTGGGGTCCGCGGCCGATCCGTCTTCGCCAGCAGCCAGGGTGGTTGCCTCGCCAGCCTCGATCGCGGTCCTCGCCGCGCGCGCGATGCCGGCGCCCCCGGCAATCGTCTCGAAGCAGCCGTGGAGACCGCACGCGCACGGGGCGCCCGACGGGTCGAGGACCACGTGGCCGACTTCGCCGGCCAGGCCCCGGACGCCCCGATGCAGGCGGCCGTCGAGGACGACGCCGGCGGAGATGCCGGTACCGATCCCGAGATAGAGGAGGTCGTCGACGCCCCGGTAGCGCGCTTCCCGGTGGAGGCCCACCGCGGCCGCCCGGACGTCGTTCTCGACGACACACGGGACGCCGAGGGCCACGGCCAGGCGCCGGCCGAGTGGCAGGTGCTGCCAGCCGAGATTGACCGCGAAGGTCACGTCCCCGGTCGCGATGTCGACGCGGCCCGGGACGCCCACGCCGACCGCCGCGACCTCGGTCATCGTGGCCTCCGCTTCGGCGACCGCATCGCGGATGACGCTCGCGATCTGGTCGATCGCCTCGTCGGGCTCGGACGAGGCGGCCGCCACGGATCGCCGTGCGAGGACCCGGTCCTCTGCGTCGACCACGAGGACCGCGACCTTCGAGCCGCCGATGTCGACGCCGACGCGGAGCCGGGCCTCCGTGGTCGGATCGGTGGTGGCAGGGGGGACCCTCGTCGTCATCGGACGAGGCTCAGGCCGAGCTCGCGGCCCACGAGCAACGCGGAGGCGCCCCGGATGACGATGTTCGACGTGGACCGGCGGACCTGGATGTCGACCTCGTCGACGAGCGGCGCGAGGGCCCGTCCCTCGGCCTCGCGCCGGACCGCGGCCAGCCATCGATCGCCGAGCTCGGTGACGGGGCCGAGGAGGACGATCCGGCGGATGTCGAGGGCGCCGATCAGGGCCGCGATCGCCTTGCCGAGGGCCGCGCCGGCGTCATCGACGATCGAGACGGCCCAGCCTTCGCCCGCCTCGGCGGCCGCCCGGATCGTCGCGAGATCCGGGGCATCGCCGGTCGCCGCTGCCGCGCGGGCCTCGATCGCCCGCATGCCGGCGACGGTCTCGAGACAACCGGTCCGACCGCAGCGGCAGAGCGCTCCGTCGTCGTCGACCACGGTGTGGCCGATCTCGCCGGCACCCGAGCCGTCGCCCTGGAACAGGGCGCCGCGAAGGATGAGACCGGCGCCGACGCCACGGCCGACACGGATCGCGATGAGGTTCGGGACGCGGGCCTCGCCGGCGTAGGTGTACTCGGCGAGCGCCGCGGCCTGGGAGTCGTTGGCGACGTTCACCGGCACGCCGTAGCGCTCCCCGAGCAACCTTCCGAGCGGGAGGTCACGCCAGTCGAGGTTGACGGCGCGGCGGATGGTGCCGGTCCGCGTGTCGACGAGACCGGGCGTCCCGATCCCGATCCCGAGGAGCGGGGCGGTGACGCCGTCGAGCAGCTCATCAAGGAGGAGCGAGACGAGTTGCACGGCGTCGTCACCGTCCCTGCCGGCGACCGGCAGCTCCACGGTGCGGCGGATCTCGCCGCGGAGATTGACGAGGGAGCCGGCGAAGCGCTCTTCGCCGAGGTCGAGCCCGACGACGAGGCGGGCATCGCGGTCGACTTCGAGGAGGATCGGGGCCTTGCCGCCACTCGACGGCCCGCGCCCGATCTCGCGCACGACGCCGTCGTCGATGAGGCCGGTGACGACGTCCGAGACGGTCGTCCGGGTCAACCCGGTCTGGCGGGCGACATCGGCCCGGCTGATCGGCCCGCGGTCGTACACGGTCCGCACCACGAGCCGCTCGTTGTGCACGCGGGTCTGCTGATGGGTCGCCTTCGAGGGAAGGGCCATACGGGGCGGAAAACCCTCTGACACGTGGCGGTCGCCCGCTCCTCCGCGGCCGACCTGGTCCAGTCGCAGGACAACGTGCGTCATGGCCCGGCACTTTGTCAAGACCATGGACGAAGTTGCGACGGGCGCATCCGGGGATCGGGGCGCGATCCGCGCCGGGCAGGGTCCAGGCCGGCGTTCGGCCCGCAGGACAGGAATACCTCGGCACTGGCCACGAGGTTCAGGGTCGAGCGCCGGGCCCGCTCATTCGACCGTCGGGAGAGCCTCGGGCAACTAGATGCGTGGCATCCGGCGCGCTTCCGGCTCAGCCGCCCGGGTGACTGTCATCTGATCGCGAACACGACTCTTGGCGGGCCGACGCATCGTCCGACGGGCTGTCTCGCTGGCGAATGATCGACCGCGGGCGCGAGTCGCCGATCAGTCCAGCAGCCGGCCCGCCGGGATCGTCAGGAACTCGGTGAACGCGTCGTCCAGGACGAGAGCGTCGAGGACCTCGGCCGCGTCGGCGAGCCGCGCCGGATCGATCCCGCCAGCCGTCCGCAGCGCGTCCAGCTCCTCGTCGCGGATCGCCGCGTAGAGCCCGCCCGTGACCGATCGGCCGTCGTCCAGCTTCGTCCCGGCGACGCGCCACTGCCAGAGCTGGGAGCGGCTGATCTCGGCGGTCGCGGCGTCCTCCATCAGGTTGTTGATCGCCGCGGCGCCGTTCCCGCCGAGCCACGCCGCCAGGTACTGGAGCGCGACCGAGACGTTGAGCCGGACGCCCGCCTCCGAGACGCCGCCGCCGTCCACGCGGAAGTCCAGGAGGCGGCGTGGGTCCACCTCGACCGCCTCCCCGCGCCGCCGGTCGAGCTGCTTCGGCCGGTCGCCGAGCACCCCATCGAAGATCGCGGTCGCGAGCGGCACCAGATCCGGATGGGCGACCCAGGTCCCGTCGAAGCCGTCGCCGGACTCGCGCTCCTTGTCGTCCCGGACCCGGCTCATCGCCGCGGCGTTGACCTCCGCGTCGCGCCGCGACGGGATGAACGCCGCCATGCCGCCGATCGCGTGCGCGCCACGCCGGTGGCAGGTGCGAACCATGGTTTGCGTGTACGCCCGCATGAACGGCGTGGTCATCGTCAGCTGAGCCCGCTCCGGCAGGACGCGCTCGGGCCGCGTCCGGAACGTCTTGATGCAGCTGAAGAGGTAGTCCCAGCGACCGGCGTTCAGGCCCGTCGCGTGCGGGCCGAGGGCGTGGAGGATCTCGTCCATCTGGAATGCGGCGTGGATCGTCTCGATGAGGACGGTCGCGCGCGAGGCGCCTGCCGGCAGCCCGAGCCGCGCCTCCGCCCAGTCGAGCACGTCGGCCCAGAGGCGCGCCTCCGCCGCGGCCTGGAGCTTCGGCAGGTAGAAGAAGGGGCCGCTGTCCCGGCGGACCCACTCGACGCCGTTGTGGAACAGGGCGAGGCCGGCGTCGAACAGCGAGGCGCTCATCGGCCGCCCGTCGACGACGGCGTGGCGCTCCTCGAGGTGCCAGCCGCGAGGCCGGACGACGAGCGTCGCGATCGCGTCGTTCAGGCGGTATTCGCGGCCGTCGGGGCTGTCGAACCGGAGCTCGCGGCGGACCGCGTCCCGGATCGCGGCCTGGCCGCCCACGACGTTCGCCCAGGTCGGGCTCAGCGCGTCCTCGAGGTCGGCCATGAAGACCCGGGCGCCCGAGTTCAGGGCGTTGATCATCATCTTCGGTTCGGCCGGGCCGGTGATCTCGACGCGGCGGTCGGCGAGGGCGGCGGGCGCTGCCGGGACGGTCCAGTCGCCCGCCCGGATGTCGGCCGTCGCCGGGTCGACGTCGAGGTCGGCGCCGTCGTCGATCGCCAGCTGGCGTTCCCGGCGGGCGTGGAGCAGGGCCTCGCGCCGGGCGCCGAACGCCGCCTGGAGATCCGCGAGGAACGCCCGGGCTTCGACGGTCAGGATCTCGTCGGTGCCGGCTGCCGGTCGATCGGCGGCGATCTCGATCATCGCTGCGCCTGGTCCTGGTCGCCCGCGCCGAGGATCCGGTCCCAGGTCGCGAGGTCCTCGGGGAAGAACCATCGCTCCAGCTGCCTGCCGTCCCGGAAGTGGAAGACGCTCACGACCCGGGTCCCCACGTCCAGGCCGGGCCGGCGGGCGCCCATCACGCTCAGGGCGCAGACGTGGCCGTCGTTGCCGAGGATGTCGTGCTCGCGGAGCCAGAACCCGGTCGTCGCCAGGTCCTCCAGCCAGGCCCGCAGGCCGGCGCGGCCGCGGACATCGCCCGCGCGCGGGTTGGCGCCGGGCACGTGCCAGACGACGTCGGGGTCGACGAGCTGCTCGATCGTCTCGAGGTCGCCGGCGCGGAACGCCTCGGCGGCGCGGCGGTACGCGGTGGCGTTCGGGTGCTCGGGCATCGACGCCATCCTAGTCGTCCGGGCCGAGGTGGTAGCCGATCCGGCGCGGGATCCGGGAGAGCTCGCGCACGACGCGGGCCGGCCGGTCGCCGGCCTCCTCGGCCGCCTCGCGGCGGGCCATGGCTTCGCGGAAGATCCGGGCGCCGAGGCCCCGCAGGGGCTCGGGCGGGAAGGCCCGGGGCGTCGCCCGCGGCCCGACGACCGGCAGGCTGGTCGCGTCGTCGTCCGCGCCGGGTCCAGCGACCATCGCGGCGAGGATCCGGCCGCCGAGGATCGCCGCGGCGACGCCGTTGCCGGAATAGCCGAGGCCGTGGTGGATCCGACCGCCCGGACGCGTGTCGAACCAGGGGCGATGGTCGTCGGTGATGTCGATCGGGCCGCCCCAGGCATCCTCGATCCGCACGTCCTCGAGGGACGGGAACCAGCGACGGAGCCCGTCCGCCGCGCGGCGCGCCGCGCCGGTGTCCGCGGTGAACGGGCGCCCAATCCGGCCGCCCCAGCCGGCCCGCCCTCCCCCGCCGCCCAGGGCGATCCGGCCGTCGGCGGTCGGGCGGGCGTAATGGAGCGTGAACCGCGAGTCGGCGACACCTTCGCCGCCGGTCCAGCCGATCTCGGCCAGGCGCTCGGGGATCGGCTCGGTCAGGACGAGGTAGCTCGACCACGTCAGGAGGCGGTTCCGGACGGGCGCCCAGCCGGCCGCCCAGGCGTTCGTGGCGACGACGACCTGGTCGGCGCGAAGCTCGCCGCTGCCCTCGGCGGAGCTCGTCGCGATCGCGATGGGCGCAGCGCCGGACGGCGTCGTCGTCGGGATGCTGGCCCGCGTCCGCTCGTGGATCGCGACCCCGCCCGCGAGCGCGAGCCGCCGCAGACCGCGGGCGAGCTTCGCGGGCTGGACCGTCCCGGCAAGGGGCATGAACGCGCCGCCGCGGAAGACCGGCGACCGCACCCGGGCCGCGACCTCGTCGGGGCTGAGGGACCGCCAGCGATCGGCCCGACCGGCCGCCGCGCAGGCCTCGACCGCCTCGAGCCACGCCTCGTCCTGGGCCGGCGCCGCGCTCACGGAGACGAACCCCGAGGGCCGCCACTCCGCGTCGACGGCGTGCGCCTCGCACCACGGCCCGAGCGACGCGATCGCGACGTCCATCGCCTCGGCCGCCCGGACCGCATCCTCGGCGCCGGCCGTTCGGATCAGGCTCGGGAGCTCGTCCCACCAGCCGGTGACGAACCCGCCGTTCCGGCCGGACGGACCGCCGCCGCAGATGTCCTGCTCGAGCACCGTGACGCGGGCATCCGGCCGGAGCTCTCGGAGTCGCAACGCGGTCCACAGTCCGGTGTAGCCGCCCCCCACGATCGCGACATCCGTCGTGGCGGAGCCGGCCAGCGGCGGCGCGGCAACGTCGGCGGCGAGCTCCGGCGGCTCGGCAGCGAGTGCCTCTCGCAGCCACCACGAGCGACGCCGGCCGGGCACCACGCCGTCAAGGGGGTCGTCGGGGTCGGGACGGCTCACCAGCCGCCCGCGTCGCGGATCATCCGGTGGAGGGCGCGGGCCGCGACCACCCGCCGATAGTCGGCGGTCGAGCGGACGTCATCGATCGGCCGGATCTCCGCGGCGAGCGCCTCGGCCGCGGCGTCGGCGGTCTCGGGGGTCGGCCGGGCACCCTCGAGGACGGCCTCGGCTCCCGCCGCCCGGATCGGCCGGTCCGCGACCGACCCCAGCGCCAGCCGGACGTCGCGCCACGCGCCACCCGACGCGCCCTCCATCGCCGCCCCGGGCACGCCGCCATCCCGCCAGGCCAGCGCCATCACGACCTTGCTGATCGCCTGGGCCCGCCGCGTGCCGATCTTCCGGAACCGGCTCTCCTGGCCGCCCACGAGGGGGATCCGGACCCGCAGGATCAGCTCGTCGGGGGCGAGCGCCGTGCGCCGGTAGGCCACCCAGAACCGGTCGGCCGGGACGGACCGCTCGCCGCGCGGGCCGCCGACCTCGAACACCGCGTCGAGCGCGAGGAGGACCGGTAGCGTGTCGCCGGCGGGCGAGGCGTTGGCGGCATTCCCGCCGATCGTTCCCCGGTTCTGGATCTGCGCCGCACCGATCGTCGCCGCCGCGTCCACCAGTGCGGGGAGGTGCTCGCGGCAGAGGCCGGACCGGCGGATCTCCATGTACGTCGTGAGCGCGCCGAGGACGACCGCGCCGCCGGCGACCGAGATCCCCCGGAGGTCATCGAGCCTCGAGAGATCGACGAGGCGGCGCGGCGGCTCGCCGACCTCGCCGGTGATCCGGACCATGACGTCCGTCCCGCCCGCGATCGGCGTCACCTGGTCGTCGGCAGTGGAGCCGGACAGGACGGCCCAGGCTTCGGCCAGCGATGCGGGCGTCTCGATCGGCGGCTCCACCGGGACGGGCATCCGGACCCTTCAGCCGCCCGCGGCGGCGATCGCGATCGCCTCGACGATCTTCGTGTAGCCGGTGCAGCGGCAGAGGTTCCCCGCGATCGACTCGCGGATCGCGGCCTCGTCCGGCCCGCCGCCGGCGTCGAGGTAGGCCCGCGCCGCCATCAGCATCCCCGGCGTGCAGATCCCGCACTGGGCCCCGCCGGCCTCGAGGAACGCCTGCTGCAGCGAGTCCAGCACCGGGCCTTCCGGCGACGGGGCGGCGAGCCCCTCCACGGTCGCGACGCGCGCGCCCTCCACCTGGCAGACCGGAACGAGGCACGAATCCACCGGAGCCCCGTCGAGGAGGACCGTGCAGGCGCCGCACTCGCCCTCGCCGCAGCCCTCCTTCGTGCCGGTCAGCGCGAGATCCTCGCGGAGGACGTCGAGGAGGCGGCGCATCCCGGGCGCCTCGATCTCCACCGGCTCGCCGTTGACCGCGAACCGCCAGGCCGTCACGCGGGCTCGCCCGGGTCGTGCGGGCCGCGCAGGACCTGCGGATCCGTCCGGCCGTCGGGTCGCGGGTCGGTGCCCTCGACGATGGCCTCGCGGACGGCGGCGTCGACCTCCGCGCTCGGGGGTTCCGGGGAGGCGTCGGCGATCACCCCGAGCGCGCCGAGGATCCGCTCCGGCGACGCCGGCAGATCGTGAACCCAGGCCCCGGTTGCGTCGTGGATCGCGGCCACGACCGCCGGCGCCCCGACGTCCATCGGCAGCTCCCCGACGCCCTTCGCGCCGTGCGGCGCCCCGCTGAACGGCGCCTCGACGAGGATCGTCGTGATCCGCGGCGCGTCGAGCGAGGTCGGGATGATGTAGGTCGCCAGCCGGTCGTTCAGGTAGCGGCCGTCGCGGAGCTTGATCTCCTCGATCGTCGCATAGCCGACGGCCTGGAGCGTGCCGCCCTCCACCTGGCCCTCGGCGAGGACCGGGTGGATGACCCGCCCGAGGTCGTCGGCTGCGACGACATCGCGAACGGTGACCTCGCCGCTGTCGAGGTCGACGTCGACCGTCGCGACGCAGGCCGCCCAACCGAAGGCGGGGTAGGCGTCGCCACGGTAGGTGTCGTCGTCGAAGTGGACATGCGGATACGGCTCGAACCGCTCGTCGATCCGGGTGGCGCCATGCGCGGCCGCGTCGGCGACGCGGACGTCCGCGAAGGCCCGGCCGCCGTTGCGCTCCTCGACCGATGCCCGGAGGTGCCGCGCGGCCTTCACGAGCAGCCCGCCGACCACCATCGCCGTCCGGCTCGCCACGGTCGGCCCGGAGTCCGGGACCAGCTCGGTGTCCTGCGGCGCCATCCCGACCTCGTCGACCGCCAGCCCGAGCTCGGCGGCCACGAGCTGCGGGAAGATCGTCTTCGTCCCCTGGCCCATCTCCGTGGAGCCGGTCAGGATTCGGACCCGGCCGTCGGCGCCGAGCTCCAGCGAGGCGACGCT
>DATBGP010000180.1:0-4133 GCA_036557925.1 Candidatus Limnocylindrales bacterium
AGCTGCTGGGCCATCATCCAGATGACGTTCAGCCAGAACGCGGTCATCGCCCCGCCGATCACGACGAAGCCGATGTACTGCGGCGGCGCCTGCAGCGCCCGGTAGACGAAGACGAACGCGGACGTCGCGAGGAACGGCAGCAGGATCTCGAAGAAGACCCAGCTCTTCTCGCGGAGCAGGCCGGTGATCCGGGGGTAGGCCCGGCCGTGGACCGTCCGGAGGTTGGTCAGGGCCACCTGGCGCGGCGTCCAGCTGGCCGCTTCCTGGGGGCTGGCGGTGGGCCGGTAGACGAAGGCCGAATGGCCGGCGGATCGGCTGGTCACGCGACCTCCTCGGCCTCGCGCTCGTGCGAGTCGTCCGTCTCGCGCGAGGTGACGTCGGCGGCGCCCGGCTCGTTCGGGATGCGCTCGTCGTCGCCCTGCTCGTCGGCGTCGTCGAAACCCCGGCCGACGAGCGTGACGAAGACGTCCTCCAGCGACGGCTCGCTCTTGCGAAGCGCCAGGATGTGGCTGCCGAGGTCGCCCAGCGCGCCGACCACGCCGCCGAGCGCGGCGTCGTCCACGAGGGCGAGGTTCACCTCGATGGTCTGGCGATCGGCCTTGCCGGCGGCCTGGTCGCCGGCCGCCTGCGCGGCGCTGACGACGCCAGGCAGGCGGCGCAGCGCGCCGACACCGCCATCGAGGCGGTCGAGCTCGAGCCGGAAGACGCTCTCCCGCTGGACCCGCCTCTTCAGCTCGTCCGGCGTGCCGAGGGCCAGGATCCGGCCGTGGTCGACGATCGCGATCCGGTCGCACAGCTCGTCGGCCTCCGCCATGTAGTGGGTCGTGAGGAGCACCGTCCGGCCCGGGACGGCTGCCTTCCAGGCGAGGACCAGCTCCCGGACGGCCCGCGCCGCCGCGACGTCCAGGCCGAGGGTGGGCTCGTCGAGGAAGAAGATCCAGGGGTCGTTCAGGAGGCCGCGGGCGAAGTTCATCCGCTGTCGCTGCCCGGTCGAGAGCGTGGAGACCCGCTGCAGGGCCTGCTCCTCCATCCCGACCGCCTCGATCAGCTCGTCGACGCGGCGCCAGCCGTCGCGGCTCGGGAGGCCGTAGAACTGGCTGAACATCCAGAGCTGCTCGCGGACGGTGAGGATCCCGTAGCCCGACTGCTCCCCGCCGGCGACCATGTTCATGATCCGGCGGATCTGCTTCGTCTGGCGGGCGACGTCGAAGCCGAAGATCCGGGCGGTGCCCTCCGACGGGAGGAGCAGCGTCGTGAGGATCTTGATCAGCGTGGTCTTGCCGGCGCCGTTCGGACCGAGCAGCCCGAAGAACTCGCCCGGCTCGACCTCCAGGTCGACGCCGTCGAGCGCGACGACGGGCTTCGGCTTGACGTTGTAGACACGCCGGATGCCGCGGACGTCGATGGCGAGGGGCTCGGAGCGCTGGGTCGCGTCGGGCACGGGACTCCCCGGAAGGGTCGCTGGAGGGACCGGGAGTGTACGCCGACGGACGGGTTTTGGGAAGTGCGCCGTCGTCCACGTGTGAGATATCGATCGAACACGCTCGGCGCTGCCATCGACGGATGACGGTCCCGATTCGGCACGGATGGCGATGCCGTGACACGGGCGGGAGGAGCGAGGCTGTTAGCGCACCGGCGGACCTTGGTTGCCGCCGGGCCACTGCCATGACCGAGGCCTCGATCCGATGAAGTCGACCTTCCGCCCGTCCGCGATCCTCGTCCGCCACGCCGCCGCGATGCGCGCCCAGCACGCCGCCCACCAGCAGCCGACGGTCGGCTGCCCGGTGTGCCTCGACCGCGCGAACGGCCGCGCGCTCTCGATCCGCTACGCGCCCGGGCGCGCCTGAGCCTCCGGGGACGTCCGCGGGTCGACGACCTTCCCGGCGAGCTCGCCGGCCACGCGCGCGTTGTTCACGATCAGCGCGGTGTTCGCGCGCACGGACGCGCCGTCGGTCAGGTCCGCGATCCGGCCGAGCAGCCACGGGGTCAGGGCCGGTCCGTGGATGCCGGCCTCGTCCGACTCGCGGATGGCGCGGTCGACCGCGGCCCGCGCAACGTCCTCGGGGAGCGCCTCGGCCTCGGGCACGGGCACGCACACCAGCACGCCGCCCATCCCGAGCCCCGCCTGGACGCCCACGAGCCAGGCCGCGTCGGCCACCCCTGATGCGGTCAACGGCGACCGGATCCCGCTGGAGCGCGAGTAGAACCCCGGCAGCTCGTCCTGACCGATCGTCACGACGGGCACGCCGCGGGTCTCCAGGTACTCCAGCGTCGCGGCCACGTCGAGGATCGCCTTCGGGCCGGCGCAGACCACCGTCACCGGCGTCCGGGCCAGCTCCTCGAGGTCCGAGGAGATGTCGAGCGTCGGAGGTTGCTCGCCGGCTCCGGTCACGGCACCGCGATGGACCCCGCCGATCCCGCCCGTGGCGAAGACGCGGATCCCGGCGGCATGCGCCGCGATCATCGTGGCCGAGACCGTCGTCGCGGCCCAGCCGATCCGGGCGACCGCGCGCGCGAGGCTCGGTCGGGCGGCCTTCATCACGGACCCGTCCGGAGCGGTCGCGAGCGCCTCGAGGTCCGCGTCAGACAGGCCGACGAGGATTCGCCCATCGTGGATCGCGACGGTCGCCGGCGTCGCGCCGGCTTCTCGCACGGCGGCTTCCGCCGCCCGGGCCACCTCGAGGTTCGACGGGTACGGCAGGCCGTGGCTGATGAGCGTGGATTCGAGCGCGACGAGGGGCCGGGCCGCGGCGACCGCCTCGAGGACCTCCGGGCGGACGGCGAGCCAGCGTTCGATCACAGGCTCAGCTCCCTGCCCGGGTTCGCCAGCTGGCGTCCGGCCGCGCGGTGGGCCGCGAGGACCGCCCGTCGCAGACCGGCCGGCCGCGACCGCGCCGAGGCCGGCTGCTCCAGCCACGCCACGAGGAACCCGGCATCGAAGGCGTCGCCCGCGCCGGTGGTGTCGAGAGCGTCGACCGGACGGGTCGCGACGTCGAAGGTCAGGCGCGACTCGCCGTCGCGGGCGAGGACCGTCGCTCCGGCCCGGCCCTGCTTGATGACGGCCAACGGCACCAGGTCGGCCAGGCCGCTGAGGTACGGGCTGTCGAGGAGTGCCTCGCCCTCGGCGCGGGTCGCGAACAGGACGTCCGGCGCGGCCGCCTCGACCAATCGGACGGCGGCCCGACGACCGCGGGCGAGCAGCGGCCGGACGGACGCGAGATCGAGGCTCACGAGGCTCCCCGCCGCCCGGGCGAGCTCGATGGCCCGCCGGCCCGCCAGGCCCAGCGGCTCGCCGAGGAGCGAGTAGGCCGGCAGGTGGAGCAGATCGGCGCGGAACGTCGAGGCCGAGAGGTCGTCCGGCGCCAGGCGATCGGCGGCAGCACGATCCGCGACGAAGCTCCGCTCGCCACCCGGGTCGACGATCACCCCGATCCGCCCGGTCCGCTCCCCGGAGACGCGGGTCGCGCGGACCCGGACCCCGTCTCCCTCGACCGCGGACACGAGGCCCCGCCCGATCGAATCGCGGCCCACGGCGCAGACGAACGTCGTGTCCGCGCCGAGCCGGGCGAACCAGCGCGCGGTGGTCGCGGCCGAGCCGCCCTGGCGCAACGAGACGCGCCCCGGGACGTCGGTCGCGGTCTCGGGCGCGCGCACGGGCAGGATCACCGCATCGAGCATCAGGTCGCCCAGGACGACGACGCGGGGGCGCGATCGAGCGACGGGGTGGCGGCGCGAGCGTCCGCGTGGCATCGAGCCGAGGATAGCGATCGCGGCGACCGGGGAGTGGGATCGCTCGCGAGACGGACGTGACGATCGTCGAGCTCGCGGCAATCCGGGCGAACCGGACCGGTGCCTACAATGCGAGCGCGATGACGATCACCACGGGAACGCTCGACCAGCTCGCGATCGACACGATCCGGACCCTCTCCATCGATGGCGTCCAGAAGGCCAACTCCGGGCATCCGGGGGCCCCGATGGGCGCCGCGCCGATGGCCTACACGCTCTGGACCCGCTTCCTCCGCCACGCGCCCACCCACCCGGACTGGCCGGACCGCGATCAGGCTCGGGCGGTCGTCGGCCCGGGCGTCCTCGATCGCCGCCGCGATCGCCTCGATGTCGTTGCCGTCCTCGAC
>DATBGP010000181.1:0-2276 GCA_036557925.1 Candidatus Limnocylindrales bacterium
GAGCTGTCCCGGATCTGGTCCCATCCCGGGCTGGAGCGCGACGTCGATCTCGACGGCGACGGCGTCCCCGACCTTCAGGTCGGCGCGCGGACCAGCGTGATGAACCTCGTCGTCATCGCCCGCCGGCCCGAGACCGGGGAACGCTGCGCGGCGATCATCCACGACCTGACGGGCCGCCATCCGTCGCGGACCCTCATCGTGCTCCCGTCCGATCCGGACGGACCCACGTGGCTCGATGCGAGCATCCAGGCGCACTGCGTCCTCGCGAGCGAGTCGGCCCCGGCGACCTGCGCGGAGACGATCTACCTCAGCTGCGGCGGCGAGGGCGGGCGGCACCTCGAGGCGGTGATCACACCGCTGCTCATCCACGACCTGCCGGTGACGATCTGGTGGCCGGACGAGCCGCCCGCCGCGGGGCACGTGTCCTCGAACGTGTTCGAGGTCTGCGATCGGGTCGTGCTCGACGGGTCGACCTGGCGCGGCACGGGCCTGCCCCAGCTCGTCCGGCTGGCCGCGATCCAGGAGCGCGAGCGGATCGCGATCTCGGACTTCGCGCTCGCCCGCCAGTCGCGCTGGCGCGAGGCGATCGCGTCGGTCTTCGACCACCCCGACATCCTGCCGTTCGTCAACAGCATCCGCCGCATCACGGTCACGTATGCGGTCCGCGAGGAGGGTGACGACCAGGCGAACGTCGTGAAGCCGGTCTATCACGCGGCATGGCTCGCGTCACGGCTCGACATGCGGGTCGTCGAGCCGCTCCACGGGTCCGAGGGGACGTTGTCCGCGACCCTCAAGCACGGGCGCAGCGCCGTGTCCGTCCTGATCCGGCCGATGCTCTCGGAGCTGCCGACCGGCACGACGCTCCGGGTCGAGGTCACGTCCGAGCTCCAGGGCTCGGAGCTCCGCGCCGACATCACCGCGGAGCAGGACGCCGTCCACGCCCGCGTCTGGCGCGACGGGAAGCGGATCCTCGAGCGCGGCTTCAACGCGCCGCGCCGCAACGACCTCGACCTGCTCGCCGAGGCGATCGAGGCCGGCGGACGGGACGCGGTGGCCGTGGCCGCGCTGTCGATGGCCGCCCGGATGGCGGGCGAGGAACCGGCGTGACCGACGGGCCGAGAACGATGAGCGGCGAGCGCCTCGAGATCCTGCCGGACCCCGAGGCCTGCGCCCACGCCGCCGCGGAGCTGATCGCCGGCGTCCTCGCCGAGGCGGCCGCGGCACGAGGGTCGGCCCACTGGGCGACGACCGGCGGCTCGACGCCCGCCGCGATCTATCGCGAGCTCGCCGTGGCGCCGCATCGCGACGAGGTCCCCTGGGAGCACGTCCACCTCTGGTGGGGCGACGAGCGCTTCGTGCCTGCTGACCACCCCCAGTCGAACGCCCACATCGCCACGTCGGACCTGATCGGGATCGGCGCGCTGAGCGGCGAGTCCGGGACCGGCGGGTCGGGAGCCGACGTGTTCGGCCGGCGCGAGGCGGGCGCACCCATCCATCCCGACCACGTCCACCCGATCCCAACCGGCGCGGCGATCGCCGCCGACGAGGGACCGGACTGGGCGGCGGCGCGCTATGCGGAGGAGCTGGCGGCGGCTGGTCCCGCGGTCGCGGACGGGATGCCGGTCTTCGATCTCGTCATCGTCGGCGTGGGCCCAGATGGGCACGTGCTGAGCGTGTTCCCGGGATCCGCGACGTTCGATCGGGGTGAAACGGTCCTCGGGGTCCCGGCGCCGACGCACATCGAGCCGCATCTCCCGCGGGTGACCCTGAACCCACGCGCCCTGGGTGTCGCCCGCCAGATCGTGGTCGTCGCGCACGGCGCCGCGAAGGCCGAGATGCTCGCGTCGGTGCTCGGGCCGGACGTCGACGAGCGGCGCTGGCCCGCCCAGCTCGCGAGGCGCGAGGGCGCGACGTGGTTCGTCGACGAGGCGGCGGCCTCAGCGCTCCGGCGGTGACGGCGACGCCGTCGGAGGCAGGCGCGTCGATCTCGATCCGGCCGGCCACCCCAGCCGACGCCGCTGCGGTCGCCGACGTCTACCTCGTGGCGATCCACGCGACCTATGACTTCCCGCTCGCTCATACCCACGACCAGATCCGGACCTGGCTCGCCGGCGTCGTCGGCCGCGGGGGCGGAACGTGGGTCGCAGAGGCCGACGGCCGGGTCGTCGCGATGCTGGTCCTCGACGCGGACGGCATCGATCAGCTCTACGTCGACCCCGGCTGGCACGGGCGAGGGATCGGCAGCCGGCTGGTCGAGGTCGCGAAGCACGAGCGGC
>DATBGP010000182.1:0-23215 GCA_036557925.1 Candidatus Limnocylindrales bacterium
GTCGGCCCGGGCGGCGGCCGGCCTGCGGCCGGCCGCCGACTTCGCGGGTCGCTATCCGCACGAGCTCTCGGGCGGTCAGCGACAGCGCGTCGTGATCGCCGGCGCCCTCGTCATGGACCCCGAGCTGGTCGTCGCCGACGAGCCCGTCTCCATGCTCGACGTCTCGATCCGGACCGAGCTTCTCCGCCTGATGCTGGAGCTGCGGCGGGAACGGGGGTTGACGTACCTGTTCATCACCCACGACCTGTCGCTCGCCTGGGTCCTGGCGGACCGGATCGCGGTGATGTACCTGGGCCGGATCATGGAGATCGGGCCGGCGGAGCAGGTCATCCGCTCGCCCGGCAACCCCTACACGCAGGCCCTCGTGTCGGTGAGCCCGTCGCCCGATCCGCCGGAGGCCGGTTCCGACAACCGTCGGACGATCCTTGTCGGCGAGACGCCCGACGCGGTGCGGATCCCGACCGGCTGCCGGTTCCACCCGCGCTGCCCCTACGCGTTCGATCGGTGCAGGGTCGAGGAGCCGCCGCTGTTCGAGGTGGGCCAGGACCAGCGGGCCGCCTGCTGGCTCGCCGAGGACGGCCGGACGCTGCCGATGCTCGATCGGACGCCGGCGGCGGCCACGGCAGCCGGTGGTGCCTCCTGATGGGCTTCGATCCCGCCGACGTCACCGAGACCGCCGGGCTCGCGCCGCTGACGCCGGCCCAGGTCGCCGGCTATCTCCGTGCCGCCCGCGACCACATCGTCTCGGAGTTGGCGACGATGGGCGACGAGACGGCCCGCTGGCGGCCGGCGGTCGGGGAGTGGTCGGCGAACGAGTGCGTCGGCCACATCATCGAGGCCGACCGCCGCGGCTTCGGCGGCCGGATCGGGCGGATCGTCGCCGAGAACGGGATCGCCGAATCGGGCTGGAACCAGCTCGAGGTGGCGGCCTCGCGGCGGGACTGGGAGCGGCCGGTCGCCGACGTCATCGAGGAGTTCGTCGCCGGGCGCGAGGCGGGGATCCTCGTGGTCGAAGGCCTCGGCGCGGATGACCTGGACCGCTATGCGATCCACGCGGTCGTCGGCCGGGTGACGGTCCGGAACCTCCTCCACGAGTGGGTGTTCCATGATCGGAACCACCTGCGGCAGCTGCTGGCGAACGCCCAGTCCCGGGCCTGGCCGGCGATGGGCAACGCGCGGCGCTTCAGCCACCCGGACCGCGACCCCCAGGCCTGAAGCTGACGGGGGCCGTCAGGCCGCGAGGGCGAGGGATTCCGGGTCCGGGGCGATCTCGACGCTGACGCGGCACTCCGGGCACTCGACGCTCGTCGCGTCGAGGCTCTCGAGGGCCAGGTCCGTGTCACAGAGGGAGCATTCGATCGTGATCATGGGCCGGATCCTGGGGCACGCCTGTGACACCTAGCGTGTCACGACCGCGAACCGACCCGCGAAGACGTCAGCCGGGCCCGCGATACCGGAAGCAGCCCGCCACGTGGTCGTCGACGAGACCGACGCTCTGCATGAACGCATAGACGATCGTCGATCCGACGAACCGGAACCCGCGACGCTTGAGGTCCGCCGACAGCCGATCGGATTCGGACGTCGTCGCCGGGATCCCGCCGACCTCGACCTCCGGCGCCAGCCGCCGGGGTGGCTGGGTCACCATCGAGACGAGGTACGCATCGGCGGATCCGAACTCCCGGGCGAGCGAGCCCCAGAGAGACGCGTTCCCGATCGTCGCGTCGACCTTCGCGCGGTTCCGGACGATCCCGGCATCGGCCATCAGTCGCTCGACGTCGTCGGGCCCGAACGAGGCCACGGCCGCCGGATCGAATCCGCGGAAGGCCAATCGGAACGACTCGCGCTTGCGGAGGATCGTCGACCACGACAGGCCCGCCTGGAACGACTCGAGCGCCAGCCGCTCGAACAGCTCGACGTCGTCGTGGCAGGGCGTGCCCCATTCCTCGTCGTGGTAGCGGACCATCAGGGCGTCCGGTCGATCGCCCGTGGCGCCGGCCCAGCTGCAGCGGGGCAGGACCGGATCGAAGCCCGGCGCCTCGGCGATCACGGGATCGGCGCGGTCGCGAACAGCGTGCCGCGCATCTGCGGATCGAGAGCGGACCGTCCGGCGTTGAAGGCCGAGACGAACACGGCGCCGGAGACGGTCTTCGTCCCGCCGCTGCCCCTGAGCGTGACGCTGATCAGCCGGCCCGAGACGCCGGTCCGCGACAGGTCCAGCGACGCGATCGTCCCCACGGCCGTCCGGCTGTCCTTCGCGAAGACCGCCGAGAGCGCCGCAATCGAATACGTCGCCGTCTTCCACGTCGCGTACGGCGACGTCTGGTCGTAGGAGCTGCCGTCCGGCGCCCGGTCGCTCGACCCCCGCAGGTACGAGACGGCGCCCGCGACGATCGCCCCGGTCGAGCTCACGAACACGTTCTCGTTGTTTTCGGTCCAGCCGCCGTCCGACGAGTGGAACAGCGTGTTCGCGGGCTTCCCGCCGCTCAGGACCACGGTCCCCGATGTCGCTGCGATCGCCGTGTTCGTCGCCGTCGCCTCGCCCCGTCGCCCGCGGTAGACCTGCGACCGCGTGTCGTCGTAGAGGTCGTACGAGCCGCTCGTGTGGACCCGGTAGAGCGCGTAGGAGCGGGCGGCGATCGCCTGGACCTTGAGCGCCTCCGACGGCCAGCCGGCCGGCATCTCGAGCGGCACGACGCCCCGCAGGTAGAGGTCGACGGGCACGTGGTTGACGACGCTCGCCGTTGACCGCAGGATCGCGTTCAGGGAGCCCCGGTAGAGGTCGTACGTTGCCCCCTTCGTGGTGAGCTCGAGGTAGGTCGACGACGCCGCGGGCCGGACCATGACGGCGCCGGCCGTGATCGTCCTGGCCGCCAGCTGGGCGTTCGCCGCCGAGAGCACCCGGAGGGTCCAGCTCGTGCCCGCCGAGCTCGTCGGGACGAGCGTCACCCGGGCGTCGGCCGCGAAGGTGCCGGCGACGCCGTCGATCGTCCAAGTTCCGAGCCGGCCGGTGATCGTGAGCGGCTTCGCCGTGCTCGCCGCGAATCCGCTCAGCACGAGGACGCGAACGATGGTCGACGGATCGGCCTGGCCGAGGGTGGTCTTCGGGTAGTAGTGGGCGAGGATCGTCGCGCTCGTCTGGCCCGCGAGTGCCCGGCCCCGGGCCCCGTACTGCGACATCCCGACGCCGTGGCCCCAGCCGCGGCCGTAGAACGTGTAGCTCGTCACCGACTTCGGGGGGATCGTGGGGCGGGGTGGCCGGACGAACCCGGGCGGGGCGGGCGGCGGCGTCGGCCAGCGATCGGCGGCAAAGCCGGCGCCGGGCAGCAGTCCGAGGCCGAGGACGGCGACCGAGAGGACCGCCAGCGCCCGCATCGCGGCCGTCGTCGACCGCGGACGGGACGCGCGACGGGGTCGAACGGGTCGGGCTGCCGGCATCGACGTCGGTTTCCTTCTGCGGTCGGTCCACGATGGGCGGTGCGGGCGGGCACCGGCCATGGCCCGGGCGGACCAGCGAATCGATCCGATCGGATCAGGCGAGCCGGGTTCGCGTGGCTCGCCGCGACTACGCTTGTCGCGATGACCATCCGATTCTACGTTGGCCACGGGGCGTCCGGCTCGGCGGCCAGCATGGCCGGCCACGTGCGTGGGCTCGTGGCGCGCGGCGTGGACGCCCGGGCCATCGACCTGCCGGCGAAGAAGGCCGAGGACGCCGTTGCGGCTTTCCGGAAGATCGTCCCGGACGGCCCGGGAGCCGCGGGATCCGACGGGCGCTCGATCGCGGTCGGCGGCCAGTCGTACGGCGGGCGGGTCGCGAGCCTCGCGGCCGCCCTGCCCGAGACGGCCTACGCCGCCCTCGTGCTGTTCAGCTATCCCCTCCATCCGCCCGGCTCACCAGGCAAGGCCGACGAGCGGACGAGCCACTGGCCGGACGTCCGCTGCCCCGTCCTGCTCCTCTCCGGCGAGGCGGATCCGTTCGCGAAGATCGACCTCCTCCGGGCTCGCGTGCCGCTGCTGCGCGACGCCGAGCTCATCACGTATCCGCGGCTCGGTCACACCCTCAAACCGGTCCTCGACGACGCCCTCGATCGAGCGGCGAGGTTCCTCCTCGCCCACGCCTGACGGCCGAACCGGCCGCGTCTTGACGCGGTCGGCGACCGGATCGGGGCCGGCTGGACACGGCCCGTAGACTGGGTCGAGACCCCCCAGGCAGACCGGCGCGGCAGGGAGGACGCCCGGTCGAACATCGACGGCGACCAACGGCAGTGCCCGACCCGCGGCGCGTCCCATCCTGGCGCCCCCGTTCCGGCCCCTCGCCCCGGCTCGCCCAGATCCCACCGCCGGCACGCTCACCGTGCCGTCCCGGCAGGAAGGAGCACCATTGCCTGAAACGATCGGCCGCCGTCGTGCGGTCTCCGCGGCTCTCCTGTTGACCGCGGTCCTCCTCGTCTCCCTGGGCCCGGCCGCCATCAACTCCGCCGCGGCGCCGGCGGGCCTCGATCGCTTCCTCTACGCCCTCGGCGAGATCGAGTCCGGCGGCAGCTACACCGCCCGCAACGCAACGAGCGGCGCGTACGGCAAGTACCAGATCCTGCCGAGCAGCTGGGCGGCGTGGGCGAAGGCCTACCTCGGCAGCTCCACGGCCCGGCCGACCCCGGCGAACCAGGAGATCGTCGCCCGCCGGAAGGTGACCGCCCTCTTCAACTGGCTGGGCTCCTGGTCCGTGGTCGCGCACTGGTGGCTGACCGGCTCGGGCGATCCCAGCCCGTCCCACTGGTCGTCGTTCTCCCGGACGTACGTGAACCGGGTGGTCGCGCTGATGAAGGCAACGCCCGGTGGCGTCGGCTCGATCAACGTCAGGAAGCCGGCGAACTGGCTCGACCGGCGCGATACGCGGCTCGGCGAGACGGCGGCCTCGATCGTGTACCGCGGGGGCTGGGCGACCGCCCGCTACTCGGCCTACTCCAGCAAGCAGGTGAAGTACGCGTCGAAGCGCGGCTCCGCCGCGAGCATGGTCTTCACCGGCAAGGGCATCGCCTGGGTCGGCCCGGTCGGCCCGACGCGGGGCACGGCCCGGGTCTACATCGACGGCAAGTACGTGAAGACCGTGAACCTCCGGAAGTCCACGTTCCACGCCCGCGTGCTGCTGTTCTCGAAGGCTCTGCCCTCGGGCGGTCAGCACACGATCCGGATCCTCGTGACGAGCAGCGGCCGGCCGGTCGCGATCGACGAGCTGATCGTCGGAACCTAGCCCCCAGGCGTGACGACGCCCGCCCCGGCGCGCCCGGGGCGGGCGTCGTGCGATCTCCGGCGGTCGGGCGCCCGCGCCGGGCCCACGGTCCGGCGCGCGCAGCGGGCAGCGGCCCGCGGGTCCCGCCTCAGCGCGCGGCCATGACCTCGATCTCGACCTTCGAGCCGAGGGCGAGCCGGGTCACGCCGACCGTCGCCCGCGTCGGCGGCTCTGTCGGGAACACCTCGCGATAGACCGCGTTCATCGCGACGAAGTCGTCGAAGTCGGTGAGGTACACGGTGCATTTCACGACGTCCGCGTAGTCGAGCCCGAGCGCGCGGAGCAGCTGGCCGACGTTCTCGAGCATCTGCCGGGTCTCGGCCTCGATGCCGCCGGGGACCGGCCCGTTCGAGCCCGGCGCGTCGCCGATCTGGCCGGCGAGGAAGACGAACCCGTTGGCCTCGACGACCTTCGAGAACGGGAGATTGCTGGGCGGGACCCCGGGCAGCTCCGGGACGGACTTCGGCATCGAACCCTCCTCGTGCGGAGACGCCAGTCTAGAGGTCCTCACCCGGCGCCCCGTCCTGTAGCCTTCGGCTCGGATGGACGCCCTCACGACCGCCGGCCTGACGAAGCGCTACGCCCACCACGAGCTGCCGCCCGAGCGAGTCGCGCGCCGCCTCCGGGGCGAATCCCGCGCCGACGTCCTGGCCCTGGAGGACCTCTCGATCGCGGTTCGCGAGGGCGAGATCTTCGGGTTCCTCGGGCCGAACGGCGCCGGCAAGTCGACCACGATCCGGCTCCTGCTCGGCTATCTGCATCCGACGTCGGGCTCGGCTGCGGTCCTCGGCCACGACATCGTCCGCGACAGCGTCGAGATCCGGCGGCGAGTGGGCTACCTGCCGGGCGGCATTGCGCTGTACGACTCGCTGACCGGCGAACGGCTCCTCGACTACCTCGGCGAGCTGACCGGCCGGCCGCCGACCCGCCGCGCCGAGCTGGTGGAGCGGCTGGAGCTCTCGGCCCGGACATTGGCCCGTCCGGTCCGCGACTACTCCCGAGGCATGCGTCAGAAGATCGGCATCGTCCAGGCGCTCCAGCACGATCCGGAGCTGGCGATCCTCGACGAGCCGACCGAGGGCCTCGACCCGCTCATGCAACGGGCGTTCTACGACCTCCTCGACGACCTCCGGGCGGCGGGCCGGACGATCTTCTTCTCGTCGCACGTGTTGTCGGAGGTCGAACGCGTCTGCGATCGCGTGGCGATCGTGCGCCGCGGACGGCTCGTCGCGCTCGAGGTGGTCGAGAAGCTCCTCGAACGGCGGAAGCGGAACGTCGAGATCCGCCTCGCCGGCGACGACGCCCTCGACCTCGAAGCGGTGCCGGGTGTGAGCGCGGTCGCCCGGACCGCCGACGGCCGGATCACCTGCAACCTCGAGGGGGACGTCGGGCCGTTCCTCGCGGCGATCGCCGGCCACCGGATCACCGATCTGACGATCGAGCCGGCCCACCTCGAGGAGGCGTTCCTCGAGCTCTACGCCGATGCGGATCCGGGTGCCGAGCCGGCGCCGGCGGCGCCCGCCGCCGAGCAGGCCGAGCCCGGGAGGCCGGAAGAGCCCCGCGAGCCGGCGGAGCCGGTCGCGTGAACGCCGCCCTGTTCCGCCACATCCTCCGCTCGCAGCGGGCGAAGCTCGCGATCGTGTCCGTCGCGATCGCGGCCTGGAGCGTGTTCCTGCCGATCATCTACGGCTCGTTCGGCCAGCAGATCAAGCAGATCGTGGACTCCGGGATCATCCCCCAGCAGCTCCTGAACTTCGGCGGCGGCGACCCGTTCACGCTCGGCGGCTCGATCGCACTCGGCTACATCCACCCGATTGCCATCATCCTGATCGGCATCTTCGCGGTGGGCTTCACGACGAGCGCGGTCGCCGGGGAGCGCCAGCGAGGAACGCTGGAGGTCGTCCTCGCCCGACCGGTCTCGCGGCGCGTCCTGTACGTCACCCTGCTCGTCGCGCTCCTCCTGTTCCTCGCGATCATCCTCGTCGCCGCGATCGTGGGCACGGTGATCGGCTGCTCGATCGCCGGCGTCCTCGACGAGCTGCCGATCGAACGGCTGCCGATCCTGTGGCTCAATGGGCTGCTCCTGTGGGGCGCGATCGGGGCGATCGGGCTGGCGGCGTCCGTGTCCTTCGACCGCCTGACGCCGGCGCTCGGGGTGACGATGGCGATCCTCATCGTGTCGTACTTCCTCGAGATCCTCGGCTCGCTCTGGCCGGACGCAGCCGGCCTGCAGCAGTACTCGCTGTTCCACTACCTCTCGGCGCGCGAAATCCTCGCCGGGACGACCGATGTTGCCGGGCTCGCGCTCCTCGCCGTCGTCGGCGCGATCGCGATCGGCTGGGCGGTCGTCGTGTTCCCGCGCCGCGACCTCGCCGCTCCGAGCTGATCTGCCGCGAACGCCGGCTAGATCCGCCGCCTCGCGGCGTCCACCGCCCGATCCGACCAGAGCGCGAGATCGTCGGCGCCGCTCACGCCCGAGCCGAGCGTCGCACCGGCCTCCGTGTCGAGGCCCTTCCGCCAGCCGCGGAGGAGCAGCCCCACGACCCAGGCCAGATCGACCTGGGCGTCCCAGTCGCCGACGATCGAGGCCTCCTCGGATCGCGCGCCCCCGGCGCTCCGCCGGCCCAGGTGCCAGGTCAACGAGGTCCGGTAGCGTCCGAGGAGGGCCTCCGGCGGCTCCGGCAGGGGCGCGCTGTTCGTGACGAGGAACCAGCCCAGCTCCACCGCGATCGGCGCCTGGATCGTCATCTGCCAGTCGATGAAGCGGATCTGGTCCGGCCCGGGCCCGATCGCGACGTTGGCGAGCTTCAGGTCGCCGTGCAGCCCGACCGCGGGCAGCCGGCCGAGCGCCGCGACGAGCGGCCCCGGGTCCTCGGACAGGTCCCTGACGAGCTTGCGCGCGGACGTCGTCGCGACCCGCTCGAACGCGTCCCAGCCGGCCAGGAGCTTGCCCGCGGATTCGACGCCGGCCGGGATGCCCCGCTCGATGTGGCGAAGGCAAGTGGGCCGCGCGGTCAGCGTCAGCCGCTCGGGCAGCGGGCACCACGGGAACGGCGGCGGATCGAGCACGACCGGCCAGGGGAAGGCGTGGAGCATCGCCAGGCGGTCGAGCGTCCGGTCGACGACGTCCACGTCGATCTCGCCTGCCTCATGGGCCGGGCGCTCCCAGGCGAGGAGCTCGGTCGAGAGGTCCGGCATGACGATCACGGCGGCCCCGTCCCGGTCGGTCGCCGCGCCGAGGTACGGCAGCGTCGGGCCGAGGACCATCGCGTGCCGGCGCGCGTCGGACGCGAGGCACGCCTCCCGGAGGTCGGCGTCGCCCGTCGCCGCAGCGATCCAGTCGATCGACGGTGACGTCCGTTTCAGGACGAACCGCTCCGGCGGGAGATCCGCCGACGCAAGCCGCTCGATCATCGAGAACCGGGCGCCCGACCAGCCATCCGTCGGGAACTCGCGCTCCGGCAGGCCCGCGAGGCCGAGCTCGTCGAGCAGCCCGTCGAGTCCTTGCTCGCGCCAGCCCGCGGCCCCGGCAGGGACGGAATCGGCGGTCACGACTCCCGGCGGTCCGGCTCGCCCGGCGCCACGGTCGGATTCGTGGACACGTTGACGAAGTCGAGGACCTCGCTCCAGTCGACGAGGGCGAGCGACAGGACGGCCAGCCCCAGGAACAGCGTCTGCGCGACCGCCTTCACGACGTCGTTGACATCGGAGCTCGTGGTCGCGTCGTTCTGGTTGAACCAGGCCGCGCCGACGAACCAGATCGCCGCCAGCAGCGCCAATCCCGATCGCATTCGGTCCCTCCGTTCCGATCTCAGCAGGGCGCCGGCACGTCCTCCGCCCCGTCGGGGCCGCCGTCGAGGTAGTGGACGACGGAGCCCGGGCAGTTCCGGGTGATCACGACGACGAGCTCCTCGGTCGCCGAGGCATTCTCCTCGACATGGATCTGGCCGGCCGGGATGTAGACGAAGTCCCCCGGCCCCGCGTCGAAGGTCTCCTCGAGGCCCGTCGGACCGAACGTGTAGCGGGCCTGCCCCGAGACGATCCAGATCGATGTCTCGCACTCGCCGTGGTGGTGGATCCGCGTCCTGGCCCCCGGCGCCGTCGTCACGATCGACGAATAGAGCCCGACCGAACCGACGGTGTCGGCGCTGATCGCGATCGAGCGCTCCATGTCGGCGTTCTGGCCGGTGGAGGTCGATCGCTCGTCGGGTCGGACGCGGGTGGCCATCGGTGTCTGCGGTCTAGATGGCGATCGGATCGGGCGCCCAGCTGACCCGCCAGACGCGCCACAGGGCGGCCGGGTCGGACAGGGGATCGCCGTGGACGAGGACGAAGTCGGCCGGACCACCCTCGCGGAGCGCGCCGGCCTCGGCCTCGCCGAGCAGCTCTCCGCCGCGCCACGTCGCCGACGCGAGCGCCTCCCACGGCTCCAGCCCGGCGTCCACCAGCGCCTCGACCTCCCAGGCGAGCTGGTTCGCCCGGAGCGAGCCGCCGCCGAAGTCGGTGCCGGTCGCGATCCGGACGCCGGCGCGATGGGCGGCTCGGACCGAGGCCTCGGCGTTCTCCCGTCGGGTCGCCATCGCCGACCGGCCCGCGGCGCCGACGAACCGCTCGATCGCCGTCGTGGAGGCGAACGTCGCCCAGGAGCGGAACACTCCGAGGGTCGACACGAGGAAGGTCCCGCAGCCCGCCATCTCGGCCGCGACATCGTCGTCGAGCTCGAACCCGTGCTCGATCGCGTCGACGCCGCCGGCGACGCCCTTCCGGGCGCCGTCGATTCGCCCCGAGTGGGCGGTGACCCGGCCGCCTCGATCGTGGACTGCCGCGACGACGCGGGCGATCTCGTCGGCCGACCAGGGACAGATCGTCGGGTCGGCGCCGTCGAGGTAGAGCTTGACGAGGTCGGCGCCGTCGTCGAGCTGGCCGATCGCCGCCGCGACGAGCTCGTCGGCGTTCGCAACCTCGATCCCGAGCGTGCCCAGTCCGCCCGGCCCGCCGATCCACGTCCCGGCGGCGCGGATGTGCGGCCAGCCGGGACGTCCCCTCGCTCGATCCCGCACGCCGAGGCTGAGGGCACGATGCCGCCCGTCGATCGGGTCGTCGCCGACGGGTGCGCCGACGTCGCGTGCCCAGCGGACGCCGGCCCCCGTCATCAGCGCCGCGTTCCGGGCGGCGTACGCGAGGAGCGTGGCCGGGGGATCCTCGCCTCGGGCGATCCAGTGCGAGCCGCCCGGCATCGTCAGGTGGCTGTGGGCGTCGACCATGCCGGGGACGATCGTCGAGCCACCCGCATCGACGACCTCGGCGGCGCCCGGCTCGTCCTCCGCGTCGGTCGGGCGGATCCAGGCGATCCGAGCGCCTTCGACGAGCACGCTCACGCCGATCCGGAGGCCATCGCTTCGGCCATCGGCGAGCGCGGCGTCGTGGTACAGGACGCGGGGGGCGGGATCGGTCACGGTCCGCCGAGCCTAGCCGATAGGATCGCCGGATGCGCGTTCCGGCCGCGATCGCGGCGTTGCCTCGCTTCCCGCTGCTGGACGGCCCCTCGCCGCTGCAGCGCCTGCCGCGCTTCTCCCAGGCGCTCGGCGGCGGCGCGGACGTCTGGATCAAGCGCGAGGACCTCCTGCCGCTCGCGTTCGGCGGCAACAAGCTCCGGAACCTGGAGCTGCTCGTCGGGGCGGCCCTCGCCGAGGGCGCCGACACGCTCGTGACGTCCGGCCGGCGCTGGTCGAACCACTGCCGGTTGACCGCGGCGGCGGGGGCGAAGGCGGGGCTCGCCGTCCATCTCGTCCTGACGGGTCCGCCGCTTCCCGAGGGCACGGAGGGCCCGAACCAGCGGCTCGACGAGCTGCTCGGGGCCACGGTCCACGTCACCGCGACGGCGGAGCGGATCGAGCGGGCCGCGACCGTCGACCGGGTCGCGGACGGGATCCGGGCGCGCGGCGGGCGGCCGTTCGTCATCGGCGTCGGCGGCACGGGGCCGGTCGGCGCGGCGGGCCAGGTCCTCGCCGGCCTCGAGCTCGCCGACCAGCTGGACGCCCTCGGGATCGGCGGGGCCACCGCCGTCATCGCGTCGGCGACCGGCGGGACGCAGGCCGGACTGCTCACCGGCCTGGCCCTCGCCGCGCCACCCGAGCGTGAGGTCGCGGGCATCGCCGTGGCCGCGCCGGCCGCCGAGCTCCGGCCCGCGATCCTCGGTCTGCTCGACGGCCTCGCGCCGCTCGCCGGCTTGGGGGTCGACCCCGAGCGCGTCCTCCTGGAGGACGACCAGCTCGGTGACGGCTACGGCCGGCGGACCGCGGCCGCGGACGAGGCGACCGCGCTCCTCGCCCGGACCGAGGGCATCCTCGTCGACCCGATCTACACGGCCAAGGCGCTCGCCGGGCTGATTGCCCGGGTGCGCGACGGCCGCCTCCGTGGCCCGGTCGTGTTCTGGCACGCCGGCGGCACGCCCGGCCTGTTCGAGGCGATCCAGCCCTGACGACTCAGGCCAACCTTCCCTGAGTCGCCGGGCGACTCAGGTGAGCGCGCTTCACGCTCGCCAACGCGCGGATCTCGACCGCGGCCAGCGTGCCCGAGCCGATTCCGAGTCGCCGGGCGACTCACCCGGCGACGAGCCGCGGGCGACTCACCCGGCGACGAGCCGCCGGCCGCGGCTCGGAGTTCAGCCGCGGCTCGGAGTTCAGCCCCGGCTGGGAGCTCAGCCCTGGCTCGAGGCCCGCCAGGCGTCGCGAAGCTTCATCCGGGCGCCGGTCTGGAGGACCGCGCCGGAGTAGACCCGCCCGCCGAGGACGAAGAGCAGCCAGATCGCGATCGCCATCACGATCGCCGAGAGGACGATCTCCCAGGGCTCGATCGCGCCGAGCGCCGCCCGGAGCGGAACGACCATCGGCGCCACCGGCGGGATGAAGGTCGCGATCCGCGCCGCCGTCCCGCCCGGATCGTTCAGGGCGACGAGGAGCGAGAAGAAGTACGCGCCCATCGCGATGAACGTCACGGGACTCGACGCGTTCGACGCCTCCTCCATCCGCGACGCGAGCGCGCCCAGCACCGCGAGGGCGGTCGAGTAGAACGCGTACCCGAGGACGAACCAGAGGAGCAGCATCGCGATCGCGCTCGGCGTGGTCGGGGGCAGCGCGAACCGGTGGAGGGCCGTGCCGAGGACGAGGCCGAACGCCACCATCACGACGAGCTGGGCGAGCCCCAGCAGCCCGATCCCGATGACCTTGCCGATGAGGAGGTCGCGCGGCTCGACGGTCGAGAGGACGACCTCGACCACCCGGCTCTGCTTCTCCTCGACGACGCCGGTCAGGACCCAGGTCCCGAACGTGAACATCGAGATGAACAGGAGGATCACGCCGACGTTCGCGAAGATGAACGACGTGTCGCGGTTCGGGTCGGCCGGCTCGAGCTCGCGGAAGGCGACCTGCGGCGGGGTCGTGAACGCGGCGCCCACGACCTGCTGGAGCAGCGCGTCGCCGCGCGTCTTCACGACGAAGGTGGGGACGCCGCCGCCGGGCGGGATCACGAGAACCGCGTCGAGCGAGCCGTCCTTGAGGCGGCCCTCGGCCGTGGCGGTGTCGGCCACCGGCTGGATGTCCAGGGTCAGGCCGGCGCCCTTCGCTGCGGCCCGGAGCGTGTCCTCGAGGCCGGCGGCGGGCGTGCCGACGATCCCCAGGTCGTCCGAGGACGAGCTGCCGATCAATGACGGCAGGAACAGCCCGGCGCCGATCAGCGCCACCGACAGCAGCACCGAGAACAGGAAGCCGCGGCTTCGGCCGCGCTCCAGCAGCTCCCGACGGGCGACGAGCCGGATGGTGCGCATGCGGTTCATGACTTGACGAGCTCCAGGAACAGCTCCGAGAGGGTCGGCGGCTGGTAGGCGAAGCGCCGGACTGTGCCGCCCTGCGAGGCGGTGGCGAGGACCGCGCCCAGGTCCACGTCGGCCGGGACGACGAGCCGGGCGAAGTCGCCCCGCGTCTCGACGACCGTCAGGCCGGGGCACTCCTCGAGCCAGCGGTTGGCATTGCCCAGAACCTCCACCTCGAGGTGGCGGCGATCGGAGGACGCCCGCAGGTCGTCGATCGAGTCGGCCGCGACGATCCGGCCGCGGTTGATGATGACGACGTCCTCGCAGAGGTCCTCCACGAGATCGAGCTGATGGCTCGAGAAGACCACCGCGACGCCCTCGGCGGCACGCTGGCGGAGGATCTCCGACATCGTCTCGATCCCGATCGGGTCGAGACCGCTGAAGGGTTCGTCGAGGACGAGCAGCTCGGGGTCGTGGACGAGCGCGGCGCCGAGCTGGACGCGCTGCTGGTTGCCGTGGGACAGCGCCTCGAGCTTCGAGCCGGCGCGGTCCGTCAGGCCGAGCCCGTCGAGCCAGCGCCCGGCGTTCGCCTTCGCCTCGGTGGAGGACAGGCCGTGCAGCTCCGCGAAATAGGCGAGCTGGTCGGCGACCTTCATCCGGGGGTAGAGGCCGCGCTGCTCGGGCATGTAGCCGAACCGCAGCCGCTCGGCGCGATCGATCGGCCGGCCCCGCCAGCTGATCGTCCCGCGGTCGGGGCGGGCGAGGCCGAAGATGCAGCGCATCGTCGTCGTCTTGCCGGCGCCGTTGGGGCCGAGGAAGCCGACGAGGCGGCCGGGGCGGACGGTGAAGCTCGCGCCGTCGAGAGCGACGACCGAGCCGTAGGCCTTCGAGAGGTCGTGGATCTCGAGCACGGCGGTCAGCTCCGGCCCGCCGACAGGGGCAGGGGACGTGGCGTGGGCATCGTGGAGAACCTTACCGGGAGGCGGGGAATCCGACGACCCCGAGGCCGGTGGTCCCGGCTCGGGGTCGTCGGGGAAACGGGTCGGGAGCCGCCGCTGCGCCTTACCTGGCGGTGATCGTCCCCGTCATGTCGTGGTGGACGTCGCAGCGGAAGAAGTACGTCCCGGGCTTCAGCGCCGGCACGACCTGGTCGGCCTTGGCCGAGCTCACGACGTTGCCGATCGAGAGGGCCGTGGAGGCGCTGCCGTCCGCGTAGATCCCGACGTTGTGCGGGGCGGAGTCCTGGTTGTCGAAGTGGAGGGTGAAGTTCTCGCCGGCCTTCACGTCGACGGCCGTCTGCTGGAACTTCATGTCCTTCGCGACGATCGTCGGGCCGTTGGCGTCGACCGGGCCGGAGACGGCGGGCTGGGCGGCGGCCGACGCGCAGGCCGCGCTGATCGCGGCGACGACGACGAGGCCGAACGTGAGGACGAGGCGCTTCATGTCTGGCAGCTCCGTGATGCGACGGGGGAGGGCACGAGGCCCGATCGCGCTGGATCGGGCCTCGTGAGGGACGAGGATCAGGCGCCGGCCTGGCCGGTCGCGGGGCGGCGACCCAGCTTCGAGGCCAGCAGGCCCAGCTCGCTCTTGACGACGTTGATCGGGTTGCCGTCCATCCGGGCGAAGTCGATCGCCAGGAGGGTGATCAGCGTGACCTCGATCGCCTTCGCGATGTAGGCCGTCGAATAGTAGGGGCCCTGGACCGCCCAGGCCACGATCGCGGTGGCCGCGTAGCCCATGAGGCCGAGCCGGATGAACCAGCGGAAGCGGCTCGCGATCGCGAGCGGGATCACGATCGCCACGGCGGCGACGAGATAGCCGAGGGCGTTGAGCGTGAACAGGAGGCCGCCCAGCGTCGAGTGGATGTAGGCGGTGCCGAGGACGAGGCCGACGATCGCGATCCGGATGACCACGTCGAGCGGGCGCAGGCTGCTGCGGGGGTTCATGGCGTCGCGGTACCTCTCGGTGATGAAGTCTGTCGCCGGTTCGTCGGCGTCGGACCGCATCGTCGATGGCGGACGGGGTGCGGAGCCGTCGGCTGCGGTCGAGAAGCGCGGCTGACGTTGGGCGCGGCCGCGGACCGTCGATGGACGCCGCGGCCCGACGTCGGCCGACGACGTCCCTGCGGGACAAATGACGTACACGGCGCTGGCTCGGGTCGATCGTGGAGGGGAAACCGCTCGGATATCCTCAGGCCGTGGCCACGACCCGTCCGCGCCGCACGCGCAAGCGCCCGGACGCGGCATCCGCCGAGCCCGACGCGACCGCGGCCGCGTCGAACCGGCATCCCCGGGAGGACGCCCCCGCGGACGTCGCGTCGCCGGATGCCGCGGGCCTCGTCACGCCCGAGAACCAGGCGATCCTCCACCACGCCCTCGAGGAGGCGGCGCGGCTCCTCCATTCGGCGGGCGCGCTCGCCTACCTCCTGGATCCGCGGACCGGCATCCTCCAGTTCGCCGACGACGCCGGGATCAGCGACGACCGCCGCCGGCGCTGGGTCCGCCGGCTGAAGGTGGAGCCCGGCGCCGGGATGTTCGGCCGCGCTGTCGCCGAGCGCCAGCCGGTCGTGAGCGACGACTACCCGAACGACCCGTCCTTCGTCCACTTCGAGGGCGCGGACCGCCTCGTGAAGACCCTCGGGATCCGCTCGTTCATCGTCTCGCCGATGATCGTGGGCGAGCGCGTGTTCGGCGCGATGGGCACGTACACGCCCCGCCTCGGCGCATACGGCGAGGCCGAGATCGCCCTCGTCAAGGCGCTGGCCGATCACGCCGCCCTCGCGATCGCGAACGCCGAGCTCATCGACGAGCTGGCGCGTTCCCGGGCCGAGGTCGAACGCCGCGCCGAGACCGAGCGAGCCCTGCGCGAGATCGCCGCCCGGATCACGGCCCTCCGGGACCCCGCGGAGGTCCTCCAGCTCGCGGTCGACGAGGCGGCGGCGCTGCTCGGCGCGGACGGCGCCCGGATCGACCTCCTGAGCGATCGCGACGGCGCGCTCTACTGGGCGTACGACGCCACCACGGGCAGGCGGCCGGGCCTCGGGCCGATCGACGGCGACGGCGAGGCCAAGGCCGGCGAGGGGATCTCCGGCCGCGCGGTCTCCGACCTCCGGCCGGTCTTCACCGGCGACTACCTCCACGACGACCGGTTCGAGCACGCCGCCGGCCCCGACGACCACGCCAAGCGCTACGAGATCCGGTCCGTGGTGGCCGTGCCGCTCGTCGGCGACCGCGGGCCGCTCGGGACGCTCACCGTCTACACCGGCGACGTCGACGCCTTCGACGAGGACGACGGCGCGCTGCTCCAGGCGCTCGCGGGCCAGGCGGCGATCGCGATGACGAACGCCCGGCTCATCGAGGCCCTCGCCGCGTCCCAGGCGGTCGAGCGCCAGCGCGCCGACGAGGAACGGTCCCTCCGCGAGATCGCCGCCCGGATCACCGCGATCCGCGACCCGTCGGACATCCTCCAGGACGTCGTCGACGAGGCGGCCCGGCTGCTCCACGCCGAGCGGGTCCGGATCGATCTCATCGGCCGGGGTGCCGGCCGCGTCGGCTACACGTTCCTCGGAGCCGGCCTGCACATCGGCGGTGCGGCCGTCGACGACGCGGGCGAGCCCCATCGGTTCGGCGCCTCCGGCAAGGCGATCGAGGAGCGGCGGACGATCGTCGTCGACGACTACTTCACGGACGACTCGTTCGAGCACGTCCCCGAGCTGGACCGGGCGGTCGCGGACGACGGCATCCAGTCGCTCGTGATCACGCCGCTCGTCGTGGAGGACACGCTGCTCGGCGTGCTCCAGGTGGGCAGCCAGGACGTCGCGGCCTTCGGCCCGGAGCAGGTCGGCCTGGCCGAGGCCCTCGCCCACCAGGCGGCGATCGCGATCCGCAACTCACGCCTGGTCGAGGCCCTCGAGCGGTCCGGCGCGGAGATCCGGCGTCGCGCCCGGGCCGAGCAGGAGCTCCGCGAGATCGCCACCCGGATCACGGCGATCCGCGACCCCTCCGAGCTCCTCCAGCAGGTCACGGACGCCGCCCGCCGCCTGCTCTCGGGCGAGCGCTCCCAGCTCGACATCGTCGATCCGACGACCGGCCTGATCCGCTGGACGACGGCATCGGGCGACGGCGAGTTCGGCGGCGACCTGCCCGGCACGCACGAGGGGACGGCGGCCGAGAACGGGATCAACGCCCCGGCGATCGCCGCCCGGTCCGTGGTCGTGACCGACGACTACCTCGCCGACCCACGGATCCTCCACGTCCCCGAGTCCGACGCGTTCGTGAAGCGCGTCGGCATCCGGTCGGTCGTCGCGACGCCGCTGATGTCCGAATCGACCCTGCTCGGGGTCCTGAAGGTCGCGACCACCCGTCGCGAGGCCTACGACGACCAGGACGCGGCGCTCATGGCCGCGTTCGCCGACCAGGTCGTGGTCGCGATCCAGAACGCCAGGCTGATCGACGAGCTGGGGCGCTCGAAGGTCGAGATCTCCCGGCGGGCGGATGCCGAGCGGGCGGTTCGCGAGATCGCCGCGAACATCTCGGCCCTCCGCGACACCGACGCGATCCTCCAGCAGACCGTCGACGAGGCTCGCCGGCTCCTCGACTCGACCTCCGCCCGGATCGACATGCTCGACGACGACGGCACGACCCTGCGCTGGGCGTTCGCCTCCGGTGAGGACGCCATCCGGAGCCGAGCCGAGGGGTTCGACGCCGAGTTCCGGCTGGGCGAGGGGATCGCCGGCCGGACGGTCGCGACGGGCGAGGCCTTCCGGACGGGCGACTACCTGAAGGACCCGCGGTTCGAGCACGTCCCGCGGTCGGACGCGCTCGTCCGGGCGACCGGCTTCCGGTCCGTGCTGGCGGCGCCGCTGCGGGGCGAGTCCGGCTCGCTCGGCGCGATCTCCGTCAGCAGCCACCTCGCCGACCACTTCAACGACAGCCAGGCCGATCTGCTCCAGGCCCTGGCCGATCAGGCCGCGATCGCCATCCAGAACGCGCGGCTCATCCAGGAGCTCGACCGCTCCTCGATCGAGGTCGCCCGCCGCGCGGACGCGGAGCAGTCGCTCCGCGAGATCGCCGCCCAGATCAGCGCGATCCGCGAGCCCGGACCGCTCCTCCAGCAGGTCGTCGACGCGGCGAAGCGGCTCGTCAGCGCGGACGGTTCCGTGCTGGACCTGGTGGAGCCGAGTGGCGACGTCCTCCGCTGGTCGTTCGACGCCGGCGTCGGCCACCTCTTCAGCGCGGAGCAGCTCGCCCACATGACGATCCCGATCGGGATCGGCGCGACCGGCGAGGCGGTCGCCGACAACCGGGTGATCCTCGCCCACGACGACCTGAAGGGGATGTTCCCGGACTCCGAGATCAACGACCTCTTCTTCGACGCCACCGGCTTCCGGTCGATGATCATCGCCCCCGTCACCGGGGAGTCCGGCCCGCTCGGCGCGCTGGAGGTCTACTCCACCCGGGCGAACGCCTTCGACGAGGACGACGCCGGCGTCATCCGCTCCCTCGCGACCCAGGCCGCGATCGCGATCACGAACGCCCGGCTGATCGAGCAGCTCGACCAGTCCCGGCGCGACGTCGGCCGGCGCGCCGAGGCGGAGCAGTCGCTCCGCGAGATCGCCGCCCGGATCACGGCGATCCGCGACACCGACGAGCTGCTCCAGCACGTCGCCGACGAAGCCGCCCGGCTGCTCGGCTCCGACGGCGCGATCATCGACCTGCTCGACCCGATCAGCGGCACGATCTCGATGGGCTACGTCGGGGGCCTGGACGAGGATCGGAGTCACCGCTGGGCGTCGAGCCACGTCGGCGAGGACATCGTCCGGCGGACGATCGCGAGCCGGGTCCCGCTGTACACGATCGACTACCTCGGCGATCCCCGGTTCGCGCCCGATGCCCACGGCGCGGCCGTCGCGAACGAGATCGGACTCCGGGCGATCGCGATCGCCCCGCTCGTCTCGGAGCGCGGGGCGCTCGGCACGCTCGCCGTCTTCTCGTCGAAGCCGGGAACCTTCGGGGCGGCGGAGGCGAGCCTCCTCGGCGCCCTCGCCGACCAGGCCGCGATCGCGATGCTCAACGCCCGCCTGATCGCGGAGCTCGAGCGATCCCAGCGCGAGCTGGAAGCCCGCGCCGAGACCGAGCGATCCCTCCGCGACATCGCCGCCCGGATCACCTCACTCGGCGATCCGAGCGAGCTCCTCGCGCGGGTCGTCGAGGAGTCCCGCCGCCTGCTGGGCTCGGACGGCGCCCACCTGACGAAGATGTCCGACGACGGGTCGTTCCTCGTGCCCGTGATCGTCGCCGGCGGGATGGACGAGGCCACCGAGACGTGGCTGAAGAACATGCGCTTCCCGCTCGGCGGCGGCATCAACGGCCTCGCGGCAGAGGAGGTCCAGCCGGTCTGGACCTATGACTACGAGAACGACCCGCGGATCCCCCACGAGCCCGACGACGACGAGGCCGCCGAGCGGCTCCAGCTCCGGGCGCTCGCCGCGGCGCCCCTCCGGGCCCCGGCTGGCGAGGTGATCGGGACGCTCGCGGTCTCGTACTCCCAGCCACGGGAGATCCTCCCCGACGAGCTGGACCTGCTCCAGGGGCTCGCGGACCAGGCGGCGATCGCCCTGAACAACGCCAACCTCTACGAGCTCCTCGGCGACTCCGAGGCGCGCTACCGGAACCTCGTCCAGAACTCGCCGGACCTCGTCTGGTCGATCGACGCGGACGCGCGGTTCACCTTCGTCTCCGACGCGACCAGCCGGCGGCTCACGGGCTGGGCGGCGGAGGAGCTGCTCGGCCGGCACTTCGGCGCGCTGGTCCACGAGTCGTCGCGCGAGGTCGCCGAGATCGACTGGACGCAGTCGCTCGGCGACGACGACGGCAGCGGCGGGCGCGAGCTCCGCGGCCGGGTGAACCTCCTCCACAAGGACGGGAGCGCGATCCCGACGGAGTTCATCGCCTATGCCCGCCGCGACGACGAGGGCCGGTTCGCCGGGGCGAACGGCAGCGTCCGCGACATGAGCGAGCAGACCCGCCTGGAGCGCGAGCTGCGCGAGTCCGAGGAGCGCTTCCGGTTCCTCATCGAGAACTCGCCCGACATCATCTTCTCGATCGACCCGGCCGGCCGCTTCACCTACGTCTCCGACACGGTCCGCCGGTCGCTCGGCCGCGAGCCCGACGACCTGATCGGCACCCACTTCGTCGACATCATCCATTACGGCCCGAACGAGGTCCCCGGCGAGCGGTTCGCGATGCTCGCCGCGGACCCGGACGCCGACCTGACCAACCGCATCACCCTCAAGGCCACCGGCGGGCAGCTGCTCCCGTTCGAGGTCAGCTCGGTCGGGATCTGGCGCGACGGCGCCTTCGCCGGGATCCAGGGCGCGGCCCGCGACATCACCGAGCGGGAGCGCCTCGAGCGGGAGCTGCGCGTGTCCGAGGAGCGCTACCGCTTCCTGGTCGAGAACGCCCCGGACGTCGTCTTCTCGACCGACGACCAGGGCGTGTTCACCTTCCTCTCCGAGACGATCGAATCGATGACCGGCTTCACCCAGGCCGAGCTCGTCGGGGAGCATTTCTCGAAGGTCGTGCATGAGGCGTCGCTGCCCGCCGCGGTCGACCGCTGGACGCAGCTCGTGGCGGAACCGGACGTCCGCCAGGTCGTGAAGCTGGACCTGCTCCGGAAGGGCGGCGGCACGGTCCCCGTCGAGGTCAGCTCGGTCGGGACGACGATCGACGGCACGTTCACCGGGATCCACGGCGCCACCCGCGACATCACCGAGCGCGAGCGGCTCGAGCGCGACCTTCGCCACCAGGCAGGCGAGCTCGCATCGAGCCAGGAGCGGGCCCATCTCGCCCGCGAGCTCCACGACTCGGTGACCCAGGCGCTGTTCAGCATGACCCTGATCACCCGGAGCACGGAGATTCTCGTGGACCGCGACCCCGAGGCCGCGAAGGAGCGGCTCGGCGCGCTCCGCGACCTCCAGCGCGAGGCGCTCGCGGAGATGCGGGCGCTGATCTTCGAGCTGCGGCCGGGCAACCTCGAGAACGACGGTCTGCTCCAGGCCCTCCGGACCCATGCGGCGGCGCTGCAGGGCCGGATCGGCCTGCCGATCGTCGTCACCAGCGACCTCACCGAGCGGCTGCCGCTCGCGCTCGAGGAGGTGCTCTACCGGATCGCCCAGGAGGGCCTGCACAACGTCGTCAAGCACGCCGCCGCCCGCCAGGTCGAGGTGTCGGTCCATCGTCGCTTCTCGTCCGTCGTCCTGAAGATCCACGACGACGGCAAGGGCTTCGACGCGGCCGCGGTCCCGGACGGCCACCTCGGCCTCGCCGGCATGCGGGCCCGGGCCGAGAAGATCGGGGCGGACTTCGCGGTCGATTCGCGGCCCGGCGGGGGGACCACGATCGAGGTCATCGTCCCGCCGGAGGCGATCGCCCGGGCGGCCGACGAATCGACCCCGTCCGAACGCGAGGAGGTCATCTCGATCCGCGCATCGGCGGAATGACGTAGGGCGGGACTCCACGCACGTCGCTGTCGCGGCGAGTGTCGGCCGGCCGACACTCGCGGCATGACCGACTCTGCTGCAGTGCCGGCACCGCTCCGCGTGCTCCTCGTCGATCCCGACGATCGCGTGCGCGAAAGCCTCGCCGGCTTGCTCCGAATCGGGCACCGCTGTCTCGTCGCCGGCAGCGCCGGCACGGCCGACGCCGCTCTCCGCCTCGCACAGGACCTCGAACCGGACGTCGTCGTCATCGATCCCCGCCTGCCGGGCGTCGATGCCGGCTCCACGCTGATCGCGAGGATCCGGGAAGCCGCACCGGCCGCCCGTGTCCTCGTCCTCAACTGGTCGGACACCGCCGACCAGGCCACGGGCGCCGACGCCTACGTCCGCAAGACCTTCCGACCTCACGAGCTGATCGACGCCGTGGTCTCGACCTCGGGCCGATCGGTCGCCTGATCCGAATGGAGGCTCCGACCTTGCTAGACTCGATCGTGCCGACCGCCTCGAGCCCCCGTCACTCCCGGCCGGCCGTTTCCGGAGACACCGTGACCGACTCCGACGACACCCGGATCCGCGTCCTGATCGTCGACGACCACTCGGTCGTCCGGATGGGCCTGCGGGTCTTCTTCGACCTCCAGGAGGACATCACGGTCGTCGGCGAGGCCGCCGACGGCAGCGAGGGCGTGGCGATGGCCCGCCGCCTCGAGCCGGATGTCGTCCTCATGGACCTCCTGATGCCGAACATGGACGGCGTCACCGCGATCGCCCGGATCAAGTCCGAGCGGCCCGAGACCGAGATCGTGACGATGACCTCCTTCATCGAGGAGGAGAAGGTCACGGCCGCCCTCGAGGCCGGCGCCTCCGGCTACGTGCTGAAGGACGCCGAGGCCGAGGAGGTCGCATCGGCGGTCCGCGCCGCCTACGCCGGCGAGGTCCACCTCGACCCGGCCGTCGCCCGGCTCCTCGCCCAGCGGATGCGGGCGAAGAAGACCGGCGAGGACGAGCCGGTCGAGCCGCTGACCGACCGCGAGAAGGACGTCATGCGCCTTCTCGGCCAGGGAATGAGCAACAAGGAGATCGGCTCCGCGCTGTTCATCACCGAGCGGACGGCCCGGACCTACGTCTCGAACATCCTCGGCAAGCTGGGGCTCGCGTCGCGAACCCAGGCCGCCCTCTGGGCCGTCGAGCACAAGCTGGTCGAGCCCGCGAAGGGCTGACCCTCGTCGGTCGTCCGGGTTGCGGATCGACGCAAGTCGATCACGGTTCCGGACGATCGCCCGCATCCCGGGACACCGCGCGGGTCGATGCTGACGTCCGCGGCCGAGAAACCCCCCATCTCGGCCGCGTTCTCGTGTCCGGGCCCGGATCCTCGGCGCCGGCGGTGCCGCCCGCCCGGGCCGCGACGACTCAGGCGATCTCGATGACCCGGTAGCGGACCTCGCCACGCGGCGCGGCCACCGCGACGTCGTCTCCGACCCGCGATCCCAGGAGCGCCCGCCCGACCGGCGACACGTTCGAGATCCGGCCGGCCGCGGGGTCGGCCTCCGTCGAGCCCACGATCGCGAACGTCGAGCGATCGCCGTCCGCGTCCTCGACGGTCACGCTCGAGCCGATCGTCGCA